>CANKMK010000001.1 GCA_947483025.1 Chloroflexota bacterium
CCGGGCCGCTGCCGCATCAGGAGGCGCAATGAACAAGGTCATGCTCGCCGGCAGGATCACCAAGCCCGTCGAGTTGAAATCGCTCCCCTCAGGCTCAAAGGTCGCCGTTGGGAGTGTCGCAACCCACGACTTCCGCGGCGGCGAGGAGCGAACGGAATTTCATCGGCTCGTCTTCTGGGAGAAGCTCGCCGAGATTGCGGCCGCCCATCTGCAGGCCGGCTCGCTCGTGAGCATCGATGGTCGCCTGAAGACCCACGAGTGGGAGAGCGAAGGATCGCGTCGATGGATGACCGAGGTGATCGTCAATCGCTTGGAGTTCCTCGGGCCAAAGCCGCAGTCTGGTGATCCGGTGGCGCAAGGATCGGAACCGACCGATCTTGGTGAGGCGGAGTATGGCGAGGAGATCGCGCCCGTTCGCGCCTAGCGCTCGTCGTCGACGCTCTCTGGTTCCGCGTCGTCGTGGGCGAGGTTCCAGAGGCGTCGACGCTCAAGCCCCCAGAGGGTTGCGATGCGGCGAATGGCCGTGCTGCGCGACTCTCCCGCTGTCACCGCGCGCTCAACTAGTTCGAGTGCTGCGGCATACGGGCCTTCCGGATCATCTGAGCTCGGCAGACTCTCTACCTCCTGTGCGCCAACAATGATGACGAACTCGCCTCGTGCGTCGATCTCCCCTGCACTCACCGCTGCTGCGAGTTTGCCGAGGGTGCCGCGGCGAATCTCTTCATGTAGCTTGGTGAGCTCGCGACAGACTGCGCCGGTTCGCTCGCTGCCGCACACGCGCGCGAGATCAGAGAGCGTCGCCGCGACGCGGGGGCCAGCCTCATAGATCACGGTGCCACGCTCATCCGCTGCGATGGCGCCGAGCACCTTCGTTCGATCAGCACCGCTCCGCGGAATGAAGCCCTCGAACGACCAGCGCGGACCAGTGACGCCTGCCGCGACAACAGCGGCGAGGAGAGCGGATGCGCCAGGAATTGGGATTACGCGGATCCCTGCAGCAACTGCAGCCGCAACGAGTGCTCCCCCTGGATCACTGATCAGCGGCGTACCCGCGTCACTGATCAGCGCAACAGCGGTTCCAGACTGCAGACGGGCAATGATTGGAGTCACACGGTCGGCCTCATCAAATCCTGGCAGAGCCGTTACCTCTGTCTGTACACCGATGCTTCCGAGCAGTGGGCGAGAGACACGGGTATCTTCTGCAACGATCAGTCCAACCTCACGCAGCACTGCTGCTGCACGTGGCGTGAGATCGGCGAGATTACCGATTGGAGTAGAGACGATATGCAACGCGCCCGGCGTTGCGCCACCGCCACGCAGCTCGTCAGTCAATCTTCGGGCGCCGCCGAGGGTAGAGATAGTCGCTCCCGCTGCTGCGACCCCCCACTTTTGCGATTGGCGGCATCTGGCGCTTGAACTCCGATCGACGAATCATCTCGCTCACTCGCGTAACGAAATCGCGATCAAATCCCTCCGCGATCACATCCTCAAGTGGCAGGCGTCGATCAACGATGCGATAGAGCACGCGATCCAGCGTTGGGTAATCGAAGCCGCCCTCGCCCTCGTCGGTTTGGCCGGGCCAGAGATCGGCGCTCGGCGCCTTCTCGATGATCTGCGTCGGTACGCCGAGGTGGCGCGAGAGCTCGCGCACCTGCGTCTTGTACAAGTCGCCGATCGGATTGAAGGCTGAGGCAGCATCGCCGTAAATCGTGGAGTAGCCGATCAGGATCTCGCTCTTGTTCCCCGTGCCGATCACAACCCCGCGATGTTGGGCTGAGCGGTCATACAGCGTGGTCATGCGGAGGCGTGCCGCCATATTCCCTCGACGCAGCGGGGTCACGCTCTCACCTGCAGGGAGGTTTGCGATCAGTGCCGCCAGGGGTGCCTCGATCGAGATCAACTCACTCTGGCAACCGAGGTCGCTCACGATCGCCTCCGCGTCAGCAGTAGAGCTTGGCGACGAACCCGCCGTTGGCATCAGCACCGCAACCAGGCGATCTGCACCGATCGCCCCAGCGGTCAGGTAGGCAACGAGAGCGGAGTCAATGCCGCCGGAGAGGCCCAGCACGACGCGCTCGGCGCCGGTGCTTGCCACATGGGAGGTGATGAACGAACGGCACATGGCCGCGACCATCTCAGGATCGATTGCGAGTTCGTCGTGGAGTGCCCTACCGCCCTCGCCGCCCATGGGGTCGCCTACGCCTCTTCGAGGCCGGCACGCGTGGCGATAATGCGGTCGTATTCGCGGCGCGTCAGCTCCAGGCGTTCGTCGCGCAGTAGTGGAAGTGCGGTGCGGGCACGAGCCACCTCGTCGAGATCAATCTCAGCCAGGAGAAGCGTCTCTTCAAAGAGCGGCGCCTCAGCGAGAACGACACCGTCGGGTCCGATCACGCGCGAGCCACCCCAGAAGATCAGCGACTCATCGACACCGACGCGGTTGGTGAAGGCAACGAACGAGGTCGTGAGCGATGCGGTCGCACGCAGCAGGGTGCCCCACGATGCTGCAGAGCCAAGCCCCTGATCGGCGTCCACGCTTGCGCCACGCGCTGGGCCGGCCGCCACATTGATAAGGAGCTCAGCCCCATCCTGCGCAAGGATCGCGGGCAGCGTTGGGTGCCAGAAGTCCTCGCACACTCCGATGCCGAGTCCGACGTCACCCTGCACCGCTGAGCCGCCCAGGGTCGCTCGGGTTGCGCGGATTGAGTCGCCCGCGGCGAGGAAGCGTCGCTCATCGAAGATTCCGTACGTCGGCAGATAACACTTGCGCGCCACATGACGCACCTCTCCCCCCTCCAGGAGTGCGGCGGCAGCAAAGAATCGATGGTCATCGGTCGACTCAACGAATGAGACGACTGCAGAGGGGCCGCCACTCGTGAGTTTCGCCAGCGACTGGAGGCGTGGATCGCTTCGTCGCATCGCAACCTCTGGCGCAAGGTCTTGCAACTGGTAGCCAGTCAGGCCGAGCTCGGGGAAGATCACAAGGTCGGCGCCCGCCGCCCGACCCTCAGCAATCTTCGATTGATGCAGGGCAAGATTCTGCGCGAGGTCACCAAGCACTGGAGCGATTTGCGCGAGGGCGAGCACTCTCCGTCGCATCAGCCCCTACTTTTGCAAGTCCCACGTGTGGATTGACCACGCGTAGAGCGGGCTTTGTACATCTGCCGCTCGTGTCGCCCAGGTGAAGCGGTTCCGCAACAGCGCATATCCAGGCTCACCCCACAGCAGCAGGTACGGCCGCTCGCTGCGACGCAGCGACTGAATCGTGGCGTAGATGCCGACGCGCGAGCTGATGCTTCCCGCTGAGACCCCTTGCGAGAGAAGCTGATCGACCCGTGAACTCGACCAGCAGACAAAGTTCTTCCCGGCTGGTGCCTCTTCCGTTGGACAAGCGCTCGAGGCGAAGATGTCCGAATCATCCGGATCTAGGCCCCACTGCCACGCCCCAAGATAGAGATCGAAGTCGTTTGGATAGCGCAGTCGCGGCGCAATGTCGGTTGCATACGGCAGCTCAGCAACGGTGAGCGAGATGCCGCACTCGGCAACCTGGTCTACAAGGAGCTGGGCCGCACGCGTCCGCGCAATCTGGCCCTCGCGAACGATGATGTCTGCCTCGAGTCGCGTTCCGGCTCGAACGAAGGTTCCGTCCTCACCCGCGACCCATCCGTCGGCAATGAGTGCGGCGCGCGCACCTGCAACGTCACGAGTTGTCTCGGCGGGAGCAGGGTTCTCTGTTGCCCACGAGGTAGGGGCAACAGTGCTGGAGATCTTGATGCCCGTTCCGTCGGTCGCGCCCGTGATGATCGCTGGTAGATCAACGCATGAGGCAAGGGCACGGCGGGTGACACTGTTGGAGAAGAGCCGCCCTTCGCGTGTATTGAACGCAAGGTAGTTGTAGCCGCGGAGCGATGCGACGTGGAGCAGCGTGGCGTCGTCGCTGACACTGAGACCAGCAACGTCAGCGGCGCGAAGGTCAGGAGCCCAATCAATTGCACCACTCTTGAAGGACTTCACCACTCCGGATGGCGATGCAAAGACCGTCAGCGTCATCGCCGACAGTGGTGGCGCACCAAGGGCGAACCCCTTGAACGCGGCAAGTTGCACGTAGCTTCCTGGCACACGCTCCACAAACGTGTAGGGCCCAGCGCCAACCGGCGCACTCTGTACGTCGAGCAGTGGATACGCGGCGCCGAGTTGACCCTCGGTTGGCGCAAGGAGGAGCCCCTCGAGCGCGGCCAGCCGTACGTAGAGTGCACGCGCGTACTGTTCGTCGTCACGGCTCCCCGTCGGTTCACCAGCGCTGTTGAGCTGCGGGTATCCGCGTGGATCTGGCAGATCGAGACCAGCGTCGGCAAGAGTCCGCTCCAGCTCGGTAACGCGTGACGCATAGGTGCAGTTCGTGCCACCTGAGGCAGCGCATCCGCCCCCATCGATATCGGCGGCAATGTTCTCTCGGGTCAGGGAGACGGCATTGCGATCTGCCGCTTGGACCTTGGCCTGTAGTCGCGTCAAAGACGCGGTCAGGGTTGCCTTAGGGAGGATTGGAATGGTGAGTCCGCGGGTCTGCCACGGTGCCCATGGCGACTTCAAGGTGAAGGTGAGTGCGCCATCGGCCCCCGCCTCGACAGAGACCAGATGGTTCGCCACCACGGCGCAGATGTCGCTTACGAGCGGACAGCGCGTGGAGGCTGCAAGGTCATAGGTGAACTTCACATCGTCGGCGGTCAGTGGTGATCCGTCGTGGAAGGTGAGCCCTGAGCGCAGGGTGACGCGCCACTTCGTGCCGCCAGCCGCACTTAGTGCTTCACCATCGGCGAGCACGGGGGTAGGCGCGAAGGTGGCATCAGCGCGATAGAGGCCAGCGTGGACCATGGAGCCAACAAGGGCGGAGGCATCGTCTGTGTAGGCGAGCTCTAGGCCGGCGGGCTCGCCGACGATTCCCGCGCGAATGGTGCGCGCAGAGAAGACGCTGCACCCAGAGAGGAGGGTTGCGGTTAAGAGAGCTGCGGCAAGGACCTTTAGGCTCCGATGCATCGGCATCTCCCCTCTCGCTCTCTCGTGGATCGGCGGGTGCCGATCTCCCCACAGGATAGGGGGTCGCCGTGCTCTTTTGTGGCGGAGCGACCCGCCCGCACGAATCGCCTATGCAGCGAGGGCTGCGTAGGCGCGCTCAACAAGTCCGCACTCCGTTTGAAAGTCCAGGAGGGCAATCGCCTCCTCCATCGGTACCCAGCGCACCTCATCGAACTCGTGATCCCACTGATCAAACGATCCGCCGATCGCCTCCATCAAGTAGTAGTGCACCGTTTTGTCGATGCGCTCCCCACCACGGGTGAACGAGTAGTGAATGGCATCGAAGTAGGAGAGGATCTGCACCTCAAGGCCCGTCTCTTCGCGCACCTCGCGAAGCGCCGTCTCCTCACGGGTCTCACCCTCTTCAGGGGTCCCCTTCGGCAGCGACCAGACGAAGCCATCACGCTCACGGCGACGGCGCCCAATGACGATCTCGGGTCGCCCACCGACACCTCGAATGACGAGGCCTCCAGCCGACATTGCGCTGCGGCGTGTCGCTCCCATGTGCTGCTCCCTCACCTAACCGATGGGCGGGCGGCCGGGGCCGTTCCCGCAGTTGAGCCGATGGTAGCCTCCGCAGCGGCGGCGCGCTGCTCAGGCGCAGAGCGCTACCCTAGCCGCACGCGTGGTGGCGCAGCAGCGTCCCGCGCACAACAAAGAGGAGGCCCTGTGGGAGACCACTTCTCGGCGCGACGCTCGCTCGGCGCGGGCCTCCCTGATCGCATTGCCCTTGAGCTCCTCCCGCAGCCTGCAACAACCTGGGCTCAACTCCCGCTGGTGCTCAAGATCCTTATCGAGGGCGCTGCGCGACGCTCCGGTGACGGCTTCGTACAGCCAGAAGATCTCCACGCCTATCTCGCATGGAAACCTGGCGCTGCCGCCTCAGCGACCGGCGATGAGCGCGAGGTCCCCTTCTCCCCTGCGCGCGTCGTGTTGCAGGACTTCACCGGCGTGCCCGCCGTCGTTGATCTTGCCGCCCTCCGCAACGCGGCGACCGAACTCGGCATTGATCCACATCGCATCAATCCACAAGTTCCTGCTGACCTTGTAATCGACCACTCCGTACAGGTTGATCGCTGGGCCACCCGCGAGGCGCTCGAGCAGAATGTGGCAAAGGAGTACGAGCGCAACACCGAGCGCTACCAGCTCCTGCGCTGGGCACAAGGCGCGTTCGATAAGTTCCGCGTTGTTCCCCCTGGTGCTGGCATCGTCCACCAGGTCAACCTGGAGAACCTCGCCACCGTTGTCCGCGTCGAAGAGGTCGACGGTGCACCACTCGCCTTCCCTGACAGCTGCGTCGGCACCGACTCGCACACCACCATGATCTCGGGCCTCGGTGTTCTCGGGTTTGGCGTGGGCGGCATTGAGGCCGAGGCGGTCCTGCTCGGCGAACCACTCTTCTCGCCAATCCCAACCATCGTTGGGCTACGGCTCACCGGGCGGCTCCCCGCCGGAACCACCGCAACGGATCTTGTGCTGACTGTCACGGAGCGCCTCCGCGCACATGGCGTGGTTGGTGCCTACGTGGAGGCGTTCGGCGACGGACTCGCCACGATCTCCCTCGCTGACCGCGCAACGATCGCGAACATGTCGCCAGAGTTCGGCGCAACCACCACCCTCTTCCCGATCGACGAGATCACCCTCGACTACCTGCGCACGACCGGCCGCAGCGGCGAGAGCATCGCCCTTGTCGAAACCTACGCGAAGGCGCAGGGTCTCTGGCGCACCGCTGGTGCCGAGCCGCTCTACGACACTGTCGTGCATATCAATCTCGGTGAAGTGGTTCCATCACTCGCTGGGCCGCGACGCCCGCAGGACCGAGTGCCCCTGCCGAACCTTGGTGCGAGCTTTGCCGCCGCCTACCCCGATCGCGCCAGCGCTGGTGCACACCACGCCACTGCCACTGCAACAAGCGGCAACTACGAGCTACACGATGGTGCCGTGGCGATTGCCGCGATCACCTCGTGCACCAACACCTCAAACCCGTCGGTGATGATCGCCGCCGGCCTTCTCGCCCAACGCGCCGTCGCACGCGGCATGCAGGTGCCGGCGTGGGTGAAGACGAGCCTCGCCCCAGGATCCAAAGTGGTGACCGCCTACCTCGAGCGCGCGGGACTCCTGGCGCCTCTTGAAGCACTCGGCTTCAATGTGGCTGGCTACGGCTGCACCACCTGCATCGGCAACTCTGGCCCGCTCGACGCCGGCGTCTCAGGCGCAATCGAGTCAGGCGACCTCACCGTCGCCGCCGTCCTCTCAGGGAACCGCAACTTCGAAGGTCGTATCCATCCTTCCGTCCGCGCCGCCTACCTCGCCTCCCCGCCACTCGTGGTGGCGCTCGCACTTGCCGGGCGCGTCACGCTCGACCTCACGAAGGAGCCGATCGGCAACGACAAGAGCGGAACCCCGGTCTTCCTACGCGATCTATGGCCAAGCGACGACGAGATCAGCACCGCTGTTGCCGCGGCCGCCGACGCCTCGCTCTACCGCAGTAGCTACAAGGATCTCTTCGCCGGCGACGAGCGCTGGCAGAACCTTGCGAGCCCAACGGGCGAAACGTACGCATGGGATGCCAGCTCAACGTACGTCTCACGGCCTGCCTTCACGGAGGGGATCACTCATGAGCCGAAGCCGATTGCGGATATCACCGGCGCCCGCGCCCTCTTGATGCTGGCCGACTCTGTGACGACCGATCACATCTCCCCCGCCGGTTCGATCCGCATCGACTCCCCCGCCGGCCGCTGGCTCATTGAGCACGGTGTCACCGCTGGCGACTTCAACTCGTACGGCGCACGACGCGGCCACGACCAGGTGATGATGCGCGGCACCTTCGCGAACATTCGCCTGCGCAACACCCTCGCTGGCGGCAAGGAGGGTCCAATCACCCGCCATCACCCGTCGGGCGAGATTCTCGCCGTCGCCGATGCCGCTGCGCGCTATCAGAGTGAAGGAAGTGACCTGATCATCCTCGCCGGCAAGGAGTACGGCTCAGGATCTTCCCGCGACTGGGCGGCGAAGGGGACGCGCATGCTCGGCGTGCGCGCCGTCATTGCGCAGTCATACGAGCGCATCCACCGCTCCAACCTCATCGGCATGGGCGTTCTACCGCTGCAGTTCCTGCCAGGAGAGAGCGCTGAATCTCTTGGCCTTACCGGCACCGAACGATTCACCATCGATGGGATCGGCGCTTGCACCGCCCGCACCGTACTGCGCGTACATGTACAGCCGGTTGACGCGAGTGATGCCCCAGTCGGTCCTGCCCGCGAGTTCTCGGCACTCGTCCGCCTCGACGGCCCGAACGAGGTGAACACCTATCGCAACGGCGGAATCATGCCGGCGGTGCTGCGAAGGATGGCGAAGAGCAGCTAGCAGCGCTGGAAAAGTGGTGGGCGATACTGGACTCGAACCAGTGACCTCACGGATGTGAACCGTGCGCTCTAACCAACTGAGCTAATCGCCCTCGGGCGGAGATTCTACTAGGTTCAGCCCTACAGGCTCGAGACGATCAGGTTTTGCAGCACGTTCAGCGCAATCATCGTGACGAGTGGCGACCAGTCCACACCACCGAAGGTCGGCAGGATGCGCCGTGCTGGGGCAAGGATCGGCTCACTCATGTCGTAGAGGATGCGGGAGATCCGATACGACCCAGAGGGGTCAAACCAGGACATCAGCACGCGACCCAAGATCACCCACCAGAGTGTCTCGAAGATCAGATTGATGATCGCTTGCGTCGACATTTCTATAGCCTACCCGCGCGGCCCAAAGAGCGCGCTCCCCACCCGCACCTCGTTGGAGCCCTCGCTGATCGCCACCTCAAAGTCGCCGCTCATCCCCGCCGAGCGCAGCGGTCCGAGATCGAGTCCGAGTGCCTTTGCATCGGCGTCGACCTGCGCCGCAAGCGTTCGGAACTGGGCGAAGGTCGGGCGTGCCGCCTCCCCACCGGCGGTGAGCCTCCCCACTGTGAAGAGCCCGGCGAGAGTGATCGGGGTGTCACGGATGATTGTGGCGATGGCGGGGAGTGCGACACGAAGACCCTCAGGGGTGAAGCCCGACTTGGCCGGATCTTCGTCCACGTTTACCTGGAGTGCAACCTCTATGGGGTTGGCTCTCTCGGTGGCAAGAGAGGCGATGCGCTCCAGCAGGTCAACGCTCCCAATCGTTGCGATGCGATCGGCCACCTCCAGCGCACGTCGCGCCTTGTTCGACTGCAGCGGTCCAATCAGGACCCACGTGAGCTTTGCCGTGGGTCGCAAGGCCGCAACGGCGGCTCGTTTCGCCTCCAGCTCTTGCACACGGTTCTCACCGAACAAGGTGCAGCCAGCATCTACGGCAATTGCGATCTGCTCCGCAGCGACCCCCTTGGTGACGGCCATCAGTTGGGCAGGGCCGGCGGCGCGCACGCGCGTCAGTAGTTCGCGATAGCGGGTGGTGAGGTCAGCGGCGCTCAGCATCGTCTGGGGTTACCCCCAGCAACTAGAAGATGCGCTTGCGCGGTCGCAGGAACGCTGGGATATCGAGATCGCCCGACTCAACCTCTTCTGGCTGAGGCGCAACTACTGGAAGCGGCGCATCCGCAGCATCTGCAACGGCGACAGGGGCCGGCTCAGGCGTTGGCGTATAGGTGAAGCTCGGCGCAGAGGCTTCTTGTACGGCCACACCGTCGTCACGCAGGCTCCAGGCGCCACTCTCGGTCGCGCGGTACGGAGCACGTGGGCTGGAGGCTGAGCCCTGCCGATCGGCAGAGAAGCCGGTGGCGATCACGGTGATCTGAATCTCATCACCGAGCGACTCGTCGAGCGAGGTTCCGAAGATGATGTTCGCCTCGTCGTCGGCACGGGCGGTGATGTGGTTGATCGCCTCGTTCACCTCGTGCAACGTGACGGTGGCCGATGCAGCGACGTTGATCAGCACGCCGGTGGCACCCTGAATGTCGACCTCGAGGAGTGGTGAGGCGATCGCGATCTCGGCGGCAGAGGTGGCGCGGTTCTCGCCGCTGGCACGGCCGATGCCCATAAGTGCTGAGCCGGCGTCACGCATGATCGAACGCACATCGGCGAAGTCGAGGTTGATGATGCCAGGCACCGTGATGACATCGCTGACGCCCTTGACCGCCTGACGCAGAACGTCGTCGGCGATGCGGAACGAGTCTTCCATGGAGGTCTGGCGGCTTACGACGCTGAGGAGTCGCTCATTCGGGATAACGATGAGGGTATCGACATGCTTGCGCAGCTCGTTGGCGGCCGCCTCGGCAACTGCGGCACGTCGCTTCCCTTCGAAGACGAATGGCTTCGTGACGATACCGATGGTGAGGGCACCGATCTCTTTAGCGATCTTCGCAACAACAGGTGCTGCGCCTGAGCCGGTGCCGCCGCCCATGCCAGCGGTCACAAAGACAAGGTCAGAGCCTTCAAGTGCGGCACGGAGGTTCTCAATATCTTCCTGCGCGGCGCGCTCGCCAACGGCTGAGTCGCCACCGGCGCCGAGGCCACGGGAGATTCCGTCACCAATGCGAATGCGTGTTGGGGCGTGGGACTTCACCAGCGCCTGAGCATCGGTGTTCACGGCAATGAATTCCACGCCGAGGAGCTCGGCACGAATCATGCGGTTGACGGCGTTGGATCCTGCGCCGCCGACACCGACGACGCGAATGAGCGCGAAATTTTCGGTCTGCGCTGCCATCGACTCCATGCCCTCCGGACCTGTTGCCCCGACTCTGCGCCGCCCGGGGCTAGCCCCGTTTAGACGACGCCCTCCCGTCGATCCCGCGAAGTGTAGCAGCGCCCCGCCCGCAGTTCGCGGGGGGTTGGGCTATCCCCGAATGCGCCCGAGGAGGTTGCGTGCTCCGCCCAGGAAGCGCCCACCGAAACCAGCGGCTGGCTCCTCGGCGATCCCCGCCTCATCAAGCCCGCGAGCGACCCAGGAGAAGAGGCCGAGCACGGCTGCCTGGGCTGGCCCACGGAATTCATCAAGGATCCCGAGGAGTGGGCCCGTTGGCGAGGCGACACGTACAGGCTTCTTGAGGATCTCGCGCCCCAGGGCTTCAACCCCCTCAAGTTGCGAGCCGCCGCCAGTAAGGACGACGCCTGCGCTGGTCACCTCTTGACCGGCACTGGCGATGACGCCAGCGATCAGTTCAAAAATCTCGCTCATGCGCGGCTCAATGATGCGAGCGAGCTCAAGTCGGCTAATGCGTCGACCAACCGCCTCATCTGGCACGTTGTACTGCTCCGCATCGCTGGCCGTGCGCGGGTCGCAGGTGCCATAGGTCGTCTTCAGCTCTTCAGCCGCCAAGAGGCTCGTCTTGAGGCCAATCGCCACGTCACGCGTAATGAAGGCCCCGCCAATCGGCAGGACCGCGGTGTAGACCACAGCGTTCTGATGGAAGATCGCGATATCGCAGGTCTCGGCCCCAATGTCCACGAGCACCGTTCCAAGCTCGCGCTCAGTCTCGGTCAACGTGAGCTCTGCGGCGGCGAGCGACGCGGGCACATAGTCGTCAACGGCAATGCCGGCTGCCTGCACGCACTTCTCAAGGTTCTGCACGGCGGTGCTGCCCGCAGTAATGAGGTGTGCACGAGCCTCAAGTCGGTAGGCGATCATGCCGCGTGGCTGCTGAATCCCCTCTTGCCCATCGACGATGTACGAGGATGGAAGCACATTGAGCAGCATGCGCGAGTTTGGCACCTCGATCGCACGGCAGACCTCAAGGACGCGGTCGACATCGTCGTCACGAATCTCACGATCAGGGTTGGCGACGGCAACCTGGCCGCTCGTGTTCACCCCAAGCACGTGGTTTCCGGAGATGGTGATGGTGGCGTGTTCAATGTGATAGCCAGAGAGGCGTTCTGCGGCGTCGACTGCGGCGCGAATTGCAGCCCCAGTCTTCTCAATGTCGGTGACAACTCCCTTGCGCATCCCCTGGTTCGGGTAGGTTCCCTTGCCGATTACGCTGATAGAGCCGTTCTCGCCACCAATGTGCGCGATGGCGCACGCGACCTTAGAGGTGCCGATATCAATTGCGGCAATCGTTGTGTAGCGCTCTTCTGCCATTTAGTTCTTCCCTCCACACTGTGCGCTCATCCTGCGCATCATACCCCTGCCCACCCGAACGCCCCACCCCATCTCCACCATCACGGACTCACCGTGGGGGTTGAGGGGCTCGGCGAAGGATCAGAGGGGGCCGGGCTCAGGCTCGGGCTCGGCTCAACGGCGGGTGGTGGCGGGCGCACCCCCTTTACCGTGTAGGTACCAGCCTGGTCGTCGGCGAGGATCACCCAGCCGATCCCGGTCTCTCGGCCTGCGAGCAAGCTGCGCAAGAGGCGGACCTGGCCTGGGATCATGCTGGTGGGACGAATGGTGGCGGAGTAGATGCCGAAGACGGCGTTCCACTCAATCGCTGGCCCGGCGGCCTCAATGACGAAGCCGAAGTCACTGAGGAGTCGCAGGGTCAGCGTTGTCGCGGCGGTGCCGAGGTCCTCTGGGGTGAGGGAGGCGATGCGCGTGACCACATCAAGTTCGGTCGCCGTGAGCTGCCCCGCCGTAGGGAGTGGGCTTGGCACGCGATCGTCATAGAGCAGCGGTGCCGCCGCAAGTGCCGCCTCTGCCGTGGGCGCAAGGCTGAGCGAGGTGGTCTCTCCAAGGAGTTCACCCTGCTCGGTGATGGCGTAGACGCGATCACCAATCTGCCAGCGCAACAGGAGTGTCTTCTCGCGCACCCGAATCTGGATCCCGTCGGGGAGCCCAGCGTTTACCCGCACAGAGTCAACGAGCGGGAGTGCAGCAACCGCCTCCCCCGCCTCGCGCAGGTTTACCCCAAGCAGGCTGCTCCCGATCGGTATGTTCGCCGCCGCAATCACCGCTTCGGGATCAAGGAGCGTGGTGCCAATGACGGAGATCTGGCCAACTGTCGTGAGGTTGGCGCGTGCAGCCACCGGCGGCAGAAGGAATGACGCAACCAGCAGTGCACCAAGGGCCAGACGACGCAGCCGAGCTGCAGCCCCAGGAGTGAGACGAGCGCCTCTTCCTGACGATGCGCCAGGCTCTTCGTTGATACGGCGGTTCAATGATCCCCCGACGGGGGTCACCCCGGCACGTCGTCGAGCTCCCGCGAGGCCGGGGCGTACGCCGAGTGGCGCCTCGCCAGGACCAAATGGGCGCGCACCTGCGCCGCGATGTTGTCCGCGACCATTCGCTGCTGGCTTCCGATCACTCATCGCGCGCTACGCGGTGCTGGGCGTGCCGACGCTGCCGCGACAAGTTCGACGCATAACTCCACAAAACTTGAGCCACCCGACATCACGAGGGCGGGGAAGAGCGAGATTGGCGTGAAGCCAGGGAAGGTGTTTACCTCTGAGAGGTACCAGCGGCCAGCGCGTTCGCCACTCCGCGCCATCAAGAAGTCCATGCGCGAGAGGCCGCGACTCCCTGCGGCGCCGAAGAGGGCAACGGCGGCGGCGCGCATCTCATCCGCCACTGCAGACGGGAGGTCGCTCGACGTCGTGGTGCGCGAAACTCCCGGTGCGTATTTGGCGTCGTAATCGTAAAACTCTCGTCCAGGGAAGACCTCGCCGGGACCGAACGCTTGCACCGTGCCATCGGCGCGCTCCAATACCGCAACCTCTAGTTCCCGAGCGCGCTCAAGGTATGGCTCCAGCATGGCTCGGTCTCCAAAACGCAGAGCCTCATCAACGACATCTGCCCACTCATCTGACGTGTGTGCGATCTTCATGCCGATCGACGACCCATGCGCTGCAGGCTTACCGATCAGCGCGCCGGTGGTTGCGTGCACCTGGGCAAACGATGCGATCCCGCGAAGCTGACCCGCTCGATCCGATGACCACTCACCGTGCGCGATCACGAGCTCAGGGAGCGTTGCAACCCCGTGTTGCCGCGCAAGCGCCTTGAAGGCCGGCTTATCCATGCCGAGCGCCGCAACGAGAGGGCTATCACCAACATAATTCAGCCCAGCCGCCGCGGCCGCCGCGGCGATCGTGCCATCCTCATCACCAGGGCCGTGCAGTGCGGGAATGACGATCGTTGCTGGTGCCGATACCGCAACGCTGGTGAGGTAAACATCAAGCGCCATCGGCTGTACGCCGAGCAGTGCCGGCGCGGTGAGGTCGGTGTATGCGCCGCCAGGAAGATCGCCGCGGCGGTGCCCCGCTGGCAGCGGTCGAAGCGAGCCATCACGTGCAATGTGCGCTTGGGCAACCTGCAGCCCCGCATCGAGCAGCGCGGCGGCGATGGCGGTGCCAGAGATCACGGAGACATCTGACTCCGCACTCCTCCCGCCGAAGAGCACCAAGACTGGTGGCAGCGCGCTCCCCCCGCTCACGCAGCGAACTCCCCAATGAACGCAATCTCGGTCGCGAGCGTGATGCCGCTCTTGGCGTTGACGGCATCACGGCAGGCGTCGTGCAGTGCGCGGATATCTGCTGCAGTTGCGCCCCCACGATTCAGGATCCAGTTGGCGTGCATCTCAGAGACCTCTGCACCGCCAATGCGCACCCCCTTCATCCCCGCAGCCTCAATCAGCGCGCCGGCGCTCAGCTCCCCTGGAGGATTGCGGAAGACGCTCCCAGCGCTCGGAATACCGAGTGGCTGGTGCTCGCGACGCCAGCGGCGAATCTCTTCGAGGTGCGACTTGATCAGGTCTGGCTCACCAGGTGCCAGAGCGACAGTCGCCCCCAAGATCACCTCACCGACCCCCTCTGGGCGCTTGAATCGCGACTCGCGGTAGCTGAAGGCTGCCTCAGCGACAGGGATCTCCGCCTCGCTGCCGTCCGCGCGGAGGAGCGTGACGGTCGTGGTGATCGCGGCCATCTCACCACCATGCGCTCCAGCATTCGCCCAGATTGCGCCACCAATGTTCCCTGGAATGGCGAGGGCGAACTCAAGCCCGGTGAGCCCAGCTTCGGCGGCAATCGTCGACGCCTTCGCCATGGGGACCCCTGAATCGAAGGAGATCGTTCCCGCTGCCAGATTGACGTCGTACCCCGCGCTGCGGTTGAGTGCCACGATGCCGCGAATGCCAGCGTCGCCAACGACCACATTGCTGCCGCGTCCGAGGATGCGTAGCGGCCAGCCGCGCGAGGCCGCCAGGCGAACGAGACCGCGCAGGGCGAATCGATCACGAATGGTGACGAGGAGATCTGCAGGCCCACCAACTCGCATTGTGGTGTGTTCAGCAAGGGGTTCGCTGCGGAGCACCTTCAGGCTGAGGCGGCGCTCCAGCTCGCGCGCGGCGACTTCGGCGTCGGCCCACGGCTGATGCGCGTGCACGTCGCTCATCTCTGGCCGCCTAGTTGGAGCAACTTCTCGGCAATGACTGTGGCCGCGTCAGGGTGTGCGAGCGTTGTGGCGGCGCGCGCTGCTGCAGCGCGTTGCGCCGGCGTTGCGTAGGTTGCTACGGCGGAGAGGAGGCGCTCCGCGGTCAGATCCTCATCGTTGATGAGGGTGGCCGCCCCCGCCGCTGCTGCGGCCTCTGCATTCGCGCGCTGATGGCCGCCCGCAAACGGATACGGCACGATGATGGCGGGGAGTCCGGCAGCGGCCGCTTCGGCAATCGTTGACGCGCCAGCGCGCCCCAGCATTAGATCGGCGGAGACGAGTGCCTCCTCCATTGCTCCCCCACCGAGAAACGCGACTGGGAGATAGCGATCGCGCAGCTCCGCCGGCAGACCCGCTCGTCGACGCTCCGCCTCTGAAAGGCCATCCATCACGACATGGAGAACGCTCCACCCATGCAGCAGCGTGGAGAGTGCACCGTCGAGTGCCGTCTCGAATCGACGCACTCGCTGCGAGCCGCCGAATACCAAGAGGAGTTGGTCACTTGGTGAGAGGCCACGTGCCTTGCGTGCTGCGGTTCGATCGATCGACAGTTCGCGCACTGGTGTGCCGGTGACGGTTGTCTTAACGCCGCTCCATGGCGCGCGCTCTGCCGTCTGCCGCCACGCTACCGCGCGGTGCGAGGCGAGCGGTGCAACGAGCGTGTTTGAACGGCCCGCCTGCACGTTCCCCTCCCAGAGGAGGCTCGGCGTGCGCGTCAGCCACGCTGCAATCAGTGTGGGAATGGCGATGTACCCGCCAGTGGAGAAGATCACGTCGGGTCGAACACGACGAATCACGCGAATCGCTTGTGGAATGGACCAGAGGAGCTTCGCGGCATCACGCGCCGTTGCAAGCAGGCCGGCACCGCTCGGTCGCAGGCTTGGGGCGGCCAGGAGCGTCAACGGGTATCCCGCCTCTGGTACAAGACGTGACTCGACGCCACGTGCGCCGCCGAGCCAGCTGATCTCAGCGGCGGTATGGAGTTGGCGAACCGTACGAGCTACGGCGAACGCTGGGAAGAGATGCCCCCCCGTTCCGCCACCCGCGATGAGCACGCGCATCACTACCTCCTGCCTGGCTTGGTTCCATCGTCTCACGCGAGACTGAGAGGAGCAGCCCGATCGCTGCCATCAACACGATGAGCGACGAGCCGCCCTGCGAGACCAGCGGGAGCGGCACCCCGGTGACTGGGAGCAGGGCGAGGACGACGGCGATGTTCACGAATGCCTGCCCAGAGATCCACACCACGATCCCGGTCGCGATGAGGGCGCCGTAGGTGTCGGGGGCGCGCCGGGCCGTTCGGAGGCCACGAAGGGCGATCGCCAAGAAGGCGGAGATCACGATCAGCATGCCGACGAGGCCAGCCTCCTCACCAATGACCGCAAAGATGTAGTCGTTCCATGCGTACGGAATGTTGATCCCACCCAGCTGCTGGGAGGAGCCGAGCCCTGAGCCGAGTGGCCCACCGACCGCCATCGCGATCAAGCCTTGCAGTGTTTGATAGGTGGATCCCGTTGGGTCAGAGAATGGGTCGCTGAATCCACCGAGGCGTGCCGCCTGATATCCGTTCGTGAACATCAGGGCGATGGCAACCGCTGCGGCACCAATTCCCGGAGCCAACACCCAGCGCAGCGGGACACCCGCGACAAAGAGGAGCGAGAACCCGATCAGCCCAAGAATCGACGCTGTGCCCAGGTCTGGCTCAACAAGTACGAGGACCACAGAGAGCCCGATCGCCAGGAGTGGCGAGAGCATGGTCTCAAATGTCTTGCCGATCTCATGCCCACGGCGCGCGAGGAAGTCGGCGAGGAAGAGGATCAGCGAGAACTTGGCCGCCTCAGCCGCATGGATGCTGATCGGCCCAATAGAGAGTGAGCGTCGAAGGCCAGCCTCCGTGGGGACTCCCGGAATCAACACGGCGATCAGCAGCGCAATCGACGCGAGCATCGCGATTGGTGCAAGGGGACGCCAGCGTCGGTAGTCAGTTGCAGAAAGCACGTAGAGGAAGGCGAATCCAATGATTGCGTAGAAGAGTTGCTTGACACCTGCGCCGTATGCATCGTTCGTCTTCATCAGACTGTTCATCGCGGAGGATGAGAAGACCATCAGCACCCCGATACCAACGAGGACCACGGCAGGGAGGAGAATCGCCTTGTCTTCGCCAGGGCGTTGGATGCGGAGCGCGCTTGCGATGCGCTGACGTGCAGAACCGCTCCGCTGCGGTGTCCCTCCGCTCGCTGGGCGAGCCCCTGGGGTGCGGGTGAGGCCTGGCTGTCGCACGAGTCGGCTCATCGTGTCGCCTCAATCTGTGCGAGAACGGCGGTGCGGAACGCCTCACCACGTGCACCGAAGGGGTTGTTGTACATGTCAAAGCTGGAGCCGATCGGGCTAAGCAGCAGCGTGGCACGAATGCCATCTGCACTCGCTGCGCCGATCTCATTTGCCAGGTTGGTTCCGACCTCAACTGCACTCTCAACACTTGTCGCGCGCTCAATACGCTTGAGCCCTGCGCTGCGGAGTAGTGCCTCAAGCTCGTCGGCAAGCTCCCCCATCACCACGGCGGCGGAGCAGCGCTCGACAATGATCGGCGCGAGATCAGTCAGGTCGAGCCCCTTGCTTCGCCCACCAGCAATGAGAATGAGTGGCTTTGGGAACGATCGAACCGCAGCCGCAACGGCATCTGGCTGCGTCGCCTGCGAATCGTTGACATAGCGAATGCCGTTGATGACGGCCACCGTCTCAAGTCGGTGCGGGATGCCGGTGAATGAGCTCACCGCGCTGCGAATCGCGTCTGGCGCGACGCCTGCAATAAGCGCCACGCTGACGGCGGCGAGCACGTTGCTGACGCTATGTTCTCCGGGGAGCGCGATCTCTCCCACTGGCATGATGCGTCCGCTCGGGCCAGTGGCAGCCACGCCACCGCCGAATCGCGGGGCGCGAAGTACGCCGGCGGCAACAATCCAGCCATCAACAATGCCGACGCCGCCCGGAATCGGGCTGCTCAAGCGATAGCCGACCGTCTCGACGCGCCCAATGCCTGCATACGCGGCAACGACTGGATCATCAAGATTCACCACCATCACGCCGTCATCGGCAATGCGGTCCGCGAGGAGTCGCTTCACGCTGCGGTAGGCCCCAACGCTGCCATGTCGATCGAGGTGGTCGACGGTCACGTTCGTGAACACGCCAACGTCGACGGCTGAGTGGAGCGATGGGAGCTGTAGTTCGGAGAGTTCGATCACAACGCGAGTCTCTGGCGGGAGTGACGCTGCGCGCCCAATCAGCGGCTTCCCATTGTTGCCGCCCAGCTCCACTGGGTGCGATGGATCTCGTGCCAGGATCGTCGCGATCAAGTTGCTGGTGGTGCTCTTCCCCTTCGTCCCCGTGACGCCGACGCGCCAACGGCTACCGAGGAGGCGAAGCGCCCACTCCGGCTCACTGATCAGCACAGGGCCGCGGGCTCCACCCTCCCCCGTCAGCGGGATCGCCCGAGCGGCAAAATCGCGGAGATCTCGCTCAATGGCGGGACGTACAGTAGGAAATCCAAGGGTTACCGCGGGGCTATGTACAACGAGATCAGCGTCGGCGAGCAGCGGTGCAAGGTTCTCAGCATCGCCAAACGAGGTATGGATCGCACCGCCGGCAAAAGCCTCGGCAGCGCCAACCACGCGATCGATCGTGTCCGTGTCATGCACCGTTACGCTGGCGCCCGCGGCAGCAACGAACGCCGCCGTCGCTTGGCCGGTGCGGCCGCCACCCAAGATGACTACGTTGCGACCACGCAGGCTCCCAGCCGCAATGGCTGGCGCCTCGAGGTCGCCTAGGGTGAGGCCGTCGCCGCTCATCCCTGAGCTCGCGTTGCGAGGAAGGTGACGATGCCGAGGATGCCGCCGATCGCACCGATGATCCAGAAGCGGAAGGTGATCTGCGTCTCAGCCCAGCCGAGCCGCTCGAAGTGGTGGTGGATCGGCGTGAACAGGAAGATGCGCTTGCCGGTCAGCTTGACGCTCGCAACCTGCAGGATGACCGAGCCCGTCTCAACCACGAAGATGATGCCGATCAGCGGCAGAAGCAGCACGTGGCCGGTCACCAGACCCGTCACCGCAAGGGCGGCGCCGAACCCGAGCGCCCCGGCATCCCCAATGATCACGCTCGCTGGATGCACGTTGAACCAGAGGAAGCCAACGAGTGCACCAGCAATCAGTGCGCAGACGATCGCGAGATTCACCTGCCCTGGCGCATTCAGCAGTGCGATGACCATGTAACTGATCCAGGCAAACGTCATGGTTCCACCCGAAAGACCATCAAGCCCATCTGTCAGATTGACCCCGTTGCTCGTCGCGACAATCGCGACAACAGCAACGGTGATCCAAAGGATTGGCGCGATCGGTACCTCTCCAACAAAGGGCACCACCAGGGAGTTGAAGGCGAAGTGTTGCTGCAAATAGATTGCCGAGATAATCGCGACCCCGGTCTGCCAGAGCAGCTTCTGCCGCGCCGAGATGCCGTCTCCCGTACGCGCATTGAGCCAGTCATCAAATGCGCCAAGGAGGGTGACCCCTAGGAGCGCGAGGAGAACGGCGTAGGTGGAGGCGTCGACTGCATCGAGCAGGAGGGCGAGGACAATCACGATACCTGTGAGCAGAAGGCCACCCATCGTGGGTGTCCCCTCCTTCACAATGTGCCACTCAGGCCCAAACTCTCGGCGCACACGCTTGCCGAATCCTGCGTACTTCAAGAGACGTAGGTAGGCCGGCATCAGCACGAAGACACAGACAAATGCGAGTACGAGCGCCTGAACGATGGCAATCACTTCGCCTCCTCACTCCAGCGGGCAGCAAGCCCACCAACAAGTCGCTCCAACGCTACGGAGCGCGATGCCTTGACCAAGATGGTGTCGCCCGACGTCGCCATGTCGCCCAAGAGTCCGACGGCGGCGGCAATGCCGGCCGCGTCACTGCTTAGGCGCATGATCTTCTCGATCGGCATACCGCCAGCGCGCGCCCCCTCAGCAATGCCGTCGGCCTCGGCCCCAAAGACAATCAACAGTTCAAGGCCACTCCCTGCGGCGGCGTGCCCGACTGCGGTATGGGCCTCAACGGCGTAGGTGCCAAGCTCCCCCATTGCGCCGAGCGCCGCGAAGCGGTGTGGACGGCAGGCTGCGAGCGTTGCGAGCGCCGCCGCCATGCTGGATGGCGCAGCGTTGTACGCATCATCAATCACGCGAATGCCCGACATCATCCGTACCGTGGCGCGGCCCGCTGGCAGCTGCACAGCGGCGAGGCGAGCGGCCGCCTCACTTGGCGCAATACCGCAAAGATCGGCAACGGCAACGGCGAGCGCCGCAGCCTTGGCGAAGTGCAGCCCAAAGAGCGGCAGGTCAACAGGTACCGTCTCGGCGCGAATCTGCAGCGAGATGTGCGTGTGCCCCGAGGCCTCATCGAGCGTTGCACCCACGATCCGCACGTCGGCAGAGGCGGCATGGCCTGCCGTGATGCTGCGCGCCGGTGTTCGGGTGGCAAGACGAGCGACGCGAAGGTCGTCGGCGGCGAGGAGAGCCCAGCCATCGGAGGGGAGGGCCTCAACCAGCTCACCCTTGCCGCGCTCGATGGCGTCGAGATCCCCGGCCCGCTCAGCGTGCACGGCATCAATGGCGGTCACCACACCGATACGGGGGCGCGCCAGGGTGCAGAGTGCCCGGATATCACCCTCGACATACATCCCCATCTCGGCGACATAGCGCACCGTCCCGTCGGGGAGATTCAGCAGGGACATCGGCAGGCCAATCTCGTTATTGGCGTTCCCTGGGGTGGCGGCACAGCCAGCCGCCTCGCCTCCAAGGGCGGCGGCAATCAGCTGCTTCGTGGTCGTCTTCCCAACCGAGCCAGTGACTCCAATCACCTCAAGGGTGAAGCGGTTGCGCCACTCGGTCGCCGCGCGGCTGAGGGCAACACGCCCGTTCTCGACACTGATCAACGATGCGCCCGCCGCCCGCACTGCCAGATCCACCTCAGCCAACACCTGTCGAATCTCAGCGGTGGCCTCTCCGCCCTCAACGACAATCGCCGTCACGCCGGCGCGCAACGCCTCGATCGCATGGTGCAGACCGTGCGTCTTCTCACCCGGAAGGGCGAGGAACATCTGACCTGCAGTCGCGACGCGCGAATCGACGGCGCATCCGCGGATTTGCTTCGTGCCATCAACAAGTAGCGTGCCGCCGAGGATGCTGGCAAGTTCGTGACCAGAGGTGGCGAGGGCCCCGCTCACCGCTCGTGGTGCTGCCGAGAGGGCCATCAGCCGCGCCTCACGCTGCGGAACGTTGGTAGATCCCCACCCACCGCCGGCATAACCGGAGCGGAGGGTTCCGGCGCGCCGGGGTGGGTGGGGGAAGTTAAGCCGCCGGCTGCAGCCGCGACGGCGGGGGGAATGTTGTAAACGGAGATGAGGTCTTGCGCCACGCGGCGGAAGAGCTCGAACGATTCAATGCGGTTGACGATCGCGCCTTGGCGCTGCGTAACGGGTGTTCCGCGACGGATCGAGATTGCAATGACGTACTCTGGCGCGGTCTTGCCGACCCAGCCGACAAACGTGAAGTTGTAGTGCTCAAAGTCCCACGCACCCTTGCCACCATCGGCGTTCTTCAGCCAGATCTGTGCGGTTCCGGTCTTTCCGCCGTAGGCATACCCGTCCATTCGGGTCAACTTGGCGTAGAAGGGGACGCTCGAGGTCACTTGGCTGGTCATGCGTACCATCTGCGCTGACGCCTCTGGCGTGGTCGCTGTGCCGCGAATCGTGATTGGGATAGGGACCCCATCAACTGACTCGACGAGACGTGGGCGCACCAACACGCCGCCGTTCACGAGTGCCGAATAGGCAACAGCGAGCTGAATCAACGTGGTGCCAACGCCCTGTCCGAACGAGGCGTTTGCCACATCAATCTCGCGCCAACGTCGTTCTGCGGGATCATTCACTAACCCTTGGCTCTCTCCAACGATATCGATGCCGGTCTTTCCACCGAATCCAAATCGGAGCCAGGTCGCATAGAGGCGCGCGGCGGCTTCGCGCGCATTGCTGCCGAGCGAGAGGCCAACCTTGCTAAAGATGATGTTGCGGCTCCAAGCGAGGGCTGCGGTGAGCGTCATGGAACCCTTCGACTTGAGGTCCGAGTTGCGCACCTTGGTTGCACCGTTATCCAGCGTGAGTACCGCCTCGTCTTGAATGTACGTGGAGGGTGTGTAGAGGCCAGACTCAAGCGCAGCGACGGAGGTGATCGCCTTCATCACCGATCCAGGCTCGTAGACGCTGGTTGTTGCCGGATTTATGAAGCGGCTCGGATCGCGGGCGGCGGTTACGCCGAAGTTATTGGCATCGTAGGAGGGCCATGAGGCAGAGGAGATGACCGCGCCCGTATATGGATCCATCACGATTGCACTCACCGATTCGGCATCATCGGCGATCCCGGCGGTCGTTACCTCCTGCTCAACCAGGGTTTGCAACGTGGCGTCGATGCAGAGTTGCAGGTTCGATGGGGTGCGGCCCGCCGTCACCTGGGTCGTTTCAAGTTGGCCGTCGCTACCGCGTACCGTTGTGCTCACGCTGGCTGCGCCGGCGAGCTGTTCGTTGTAGTACTCCTCAAGGCCGTACTGGCCGCTTCCATCACCGTTGACGAATCCGAGCACGTGGCTGGCAAGGGTGGTTCCCACGCCGCCGCCCGGCTGTGGATAGAGGCGGACGCGAACCTCTTCGAGGGTCACACCGCGGACGCGATCCGCCGCGATCTCCCCTCGAACGATGTCGGTCTGGGCGTCATCAAGGGCTGGGAGGAGCACCGCCCACTTGCGACCGGATTCAAGCACGGCGCGAACTTTGGTAGCGCTTGAAGGGTTCAGCGCGAGCGACGTGACGAGCGCTTCGGCCGTTGACGCTCGGTCTTCCGCCGAGAGCACGGTGCCCTGGGAGAGGAGGCGGTGGCGCAACACGGTTGTTGCAAGGACCACGGCGCCAGTGCGATCGGTAATGGTGCCTCGAATGGGCTCATTCGTGACGGTGGTGCGCAGCTGGGCGGCAGCGGCTTCAAGCAGCTGATCGCGAGCAACAACCTGCCAGTAGCCGAGGCGCGCAACGCAGACACCGGCAATGAGGATCAGAACAAGAGTGAGGAAATTGGCGCGCCCGTGCGAGTCGGTGCGCACGGTGCGTGGGTCCGGCGCCATCTAGCGAACCTCCACGACAAGTGGATCTACAAGCTGCACCACGCCGAGACCGGTGACGCGTCGGCGCACCGCTGGCTCGCGGCCGAGTCGACTCATGTCGGTCTCGCCGACCCGGATCTCCTCCATGAGGCGGGTCTGCTCATCGACGAGGGTGGTCACCTTCGCCGTTGACGTCGCAATTTCGATGGAGAGGATGGTCAAGATAAAGAATGCACCAAAGAGAACGGCGGTCGGCATCAGCAGCGAGCCAAACTTCGCGCTGAGGCCACCGTGGCGCTCGACGGCGTTCCACGAGGTGACGCCGATGCGCCCACGAGGGGCGGCCCCAGGGATGACCGCGGTACGTGGGACCGGACTTCCAGGTGCGGGTCGCGTGCCGATTCGAATCGAGCCGCTCCCCACTGCGGTGTTTGATGGGGTGAAGGCGTTGCGAATTGCTGTGCGCTGTCGAGCCGCAGCTGCGGCGCGACTGTCCGAGATGCGTGGCTGATACGGCGGAGTCACCAGTTGTGCGCCGCGCAGAGGGCGACCGATCGTGGTCATGCTGCACGCTCCAGTCGCTCTGCGGCGCGGAGCTTCGCGCTGCGGCTCCGCGGATTTGCGGCGATCTCTTCGTCGCTCGCGGTGATCGGGTGCTTGTTGATGAGCCGTAGTGTTGCCTGGTTCGTGCAGGTGCAGACAGGAACACGCGGTGGGCAGATGCAATCCCGTGCTGCGGCAGCAAATGCCTGCTTCACAATGCGATCTTCCAGAGAGTGATACGTAAGAACCACAATGCGTCCGCCAACGCGTAGCGCGGCGATTGCTGCGGCCAGTGCGGTGCTCAGGGCGGTCAGCTCATCGTTCACGGCAATGCGCAGTGCCTGGAAGACGCGCGTTGCGGGATGAATGCGTGATGGCGGCCCGTAGCGCTTCGGCACACTCTGCTCAACGAGCGCGGCGAGTTCCTCTGCTGTGGTGATCGGTGCACTGCCGCGCGTTGCAACAATGGCTCGTGCAATCTTTGACGCGTGAGGCTCTTCGCCATAGTCGCGGAAGATCTGCTCCAGCTCTGCAGCGCTTGCCTGTGCGATCAGCTCAGCTGCTGATTCGCCGGTACGCGTGTCAAAGCGGAGATCGAGAAGGCCACCCGCACGAATCCCGAATCCCCGCTCGCGGTCAACAAGCTGATCCGATGAGAGTCCAAGGTCAAAGTAGACGCCATCGACTTCGCTAAACCCAGCGCCGGTAATCGCACGTGCCAGATGCGAACTGCTGCCATGGAATGTGGAGAGTCGATCGCCGAAGCGCGCGAGTCGGAGGCGACTCATCGCGATTGCGCCGCCATCTGCATCAATGCCGAGTAGGAGTCCGCCAGGCCCTGCGCTCTCAAGCACCGCCTCCGCGTGTCCCCCGCCACCGAGGTTGGCGTCGACGTAGGTGCCGTTGGGGCGCACCGCTAGGGCGCCGAGCAGTTCTGACAGGAGGACGGGGCGATGGAGGGTCGCACCCGTCGCCATTAGAAGCCGAGCTCCTCGAGCTGTGCGGCGAGGGCGTCAGAAGATTCCATGCCGCCGCGATACGAATCCCAGCGCTTCGGTGTCCAGATTTCGGCGTGATCGCGTGCGCCAACGACCATTGCTTCGGCGTCGAGTTGACCCCAGGTTCGCAGCGTTGCAGGGAGGAGGAGGCGGCCCTGTGCGTCGAGCTCTACCTCAAAGGCACTGCCGAAGAGGAAGCGAGCGAATTCACGGGCGGTGGCGTTACCGGTGGGCAGGGCGGCGACGCGAGCGGCGAGATCATCCCAGGCGGCGCGCGGAAAGATTGCGAGGCAGTTGTCGAGCCAGCGGGAGACGAAGGCACCCTCATCGAGCTGCGCGCGGAAGCGCGCGGGGACGGCAACCCGTCCCTTCCCATCGATGGCATGACGATATTCGCCGGTAAACACCAGTACACCCTCCGCCGTGGCCCACTGGGAGGTGTTACCCCACCTTCCCCCACTTGGAACCACTTAGGTGCATCTTGCC
>CANKMK010000002.1 GCA_947483025.1 Chloroflexota bacterium
CGCCAGCTCGTGCCTGCTCTGCGAGTCGCTCGATGCGCCCCTTGATCTCGCCGCGCAGATGGTCGGGCGCGACCAGGATTCGGCTGTACGTCGAGGCGCGCGTGCCCCCGGTAAGGAAGTTAAAGAGCACCCCCACATCGTTCGCAATCAATTCGTTCGTAGTGAAGAGGCCGAGATCGGTGTATCCGCGCGCCGTCTTCGGGTTGTAGTTCCCCGTGGAGAGGTGCACATAGCGGCGGACAGAGGAGCCCTCTCGCCGAGCGATCAGCGTCGCCTTGCAGTGCGTCTTGAGTCCCATCACCCCGTAGACCACGTGTGCCCCCGCCTCTTCCAGTCGTCGCGCCCACTCGATGTTGGCCGCCTCATCGAAGCGAGCCTTCAGCTCAACAAGGACAACGACCTCCTTGCCGGCATGGGCCGCACGAATCAGGTGTGCAGGGATGCTCGAGGTGGCCCCCGTGCGGTAGAGGGTGGAGCGAATGGAGAGAACATCAGGGTCATCAGCAGCTTGGGCGAAGAGCTGGTCGACACTCGCCTCGAAGCTGTCGTACGGGTGGTGCACCAGAAGGTCTCCCTCAGAGATCACCGTGAACATGTCGCCGCTGGACGAATCGGTCGAGGCGCTTGCCGCGATGCGCGCTGGCGTGACGGGTTGCCAGCGTGGTGCCCGAAGCTCAGGGCGGGGAAGGTTCGCCACCTGCAGCGCCACGGTGAGATCTAGGAGCCCCTCAACAACCTGCACCTCGCTCTGGCTGATCTCAAGCCCCATCATGAGCATCTTGAGTAGGTCGTCCGGCATATCGGCGCGGGCCTCAAGGCGCACAACGCTGCCGAACCGACGCTGGCGGAGCCCCTCTTCGATCGCCTCCAAAAGGTCGTCCGCCTCCTCCTCGACAGTGTCGAGATCGGCATCGCGCGTAACGCGGAACAGATGCGCATCAACGATCTCCCTCCCAGGGAAGAGGAGGTCGACGTGGGCCAAGATGAGATCTTCAAGCAGGATCCAGTCACCGTTGCCGAATTGCACGATGCGACCGAGGATTGTCGGCACTTTGACTCGCGCAAGTTCGTTCTCCTGGCCCCCTTCTGCTCGGAGCCGTATGGCGATCGAGAGGCTGAGGGAGCTAATCAGCGGGAATGGTTGGCCAGCGTCAACAGTAAGGGGGGTGAGCACGGGGAAGATCTCGCGCGTAAAACGTTCTGTAAGGATTGATTGCTCGGCGGCATCGAGGTCGCCCCACGTTCGGAGTGGTAACCCTGCACTGTGCAGCTCTTCAATGAGTGAACCCCAACTCCCCTGTGCGGATTCGGTCAGCAGGCTGGTCGCTTCGCGAATCAGCGCGAGCTGCACGTCAGGGGTGCGCCCGTCAGGCCCAGGGGTGCGTACGCCAGCAGCCTGCTGGTCTTGGATACCGGCAACGCGTACGCCATAGAACTCGTCAATGTTTGATGCGACGATGCCGAGGAATCGGAATCGATCGAGGAGCGGTCTCTTCTTGTTCGAAGCCTCGCTTAAGACGCGAGCGTTGAAGGCGAGAAGTGAGAGCTCGCGACTGACGCCAAGCGTCATCGCGGGGCACTCATGCAACTCGTGCACGAGCAGCGCTGCCGCAGCAGCGACCAGGTGTAGTAACCGGTGCGATGCCCGTCGCCCCAGAAGAGACAGAGCGCATAGCTACCAACCATTTCGCCCCCCTCAAGCTTCGTTTGACTTGGGCTGAGGGTTGGGTTGGCGTCGAGCCAGCCAGGGAGGCCAGCCTCACCACGACAGTAGGCACAGGGACAGAGCCATCGGAGCGGAATCGCCTCATAGACGCTTTGATGGCCATCGCGCCAATCCAGTTCGAGGCGTTGCTGCTCGCGGAGAATGCGAATCGCGACGGGTGCTCCCTGTGCTGGTTCCTGCATAGGGAGATTCTAGGGTTCGCAGGTAAACGCCAGATGAGCGGCTACGATGATGCAAATCAGTGGGGGTATTGATGCCAGAAACGCGCACCAGCACACGACGAGCGCCCCGCACGAGCCGAGCGTGGCTTGCCGGCGTTGCCCGCCTTGGCGGCGCGGCGCTGCTCCTCCTCGTGCTCCTGGTGGCGCCAAGCCCCTGGACGCTACCAACCGACACCAATGCGCCCGAACTTGTTCGCGCCGTGATCGTCTCCCAGCCACTCCCGGGCGAGGGTGGCTCCTCTGGTACCGCGACCGTCGAACTCCTTGAGGGTCCACGGCTTGGGGAGCGTTTGACCGCCTCCGTTGATCAGGCGAGCGACATTGCGGGTTCAATCCCATACAGCAAGGGCGACGAGGTGCTTCTCACGCAGCTCACTGATGCGGGCGGGGGGGAGGTCTTTGCCGTTGCGGATCGATCCCGAGGCGGGGCACTCCTCATCGCGCTTGCAATCTTTGCACTTGCCGTCGTTGGTATTGCGGGGGCAGTCGGGGCGCGGTCACTCCTTGGACTTGTCGTCACAGGCGTCGTACTCGTTCGCTTCGGTATCCCGGCCCTTCTCTCTGGTGCCTCGCCGCTCGTCGTTGCCGGGCTCATCGCCCTGGTCGTTGGCGTCTCCTCTGTGGTGATTACCGAAGGGCTTAATCGGCGCGCAACCGCCACCATTCTTGGAATCGGCGGGAGCCTCATCGCCGTTGCGCTCATTTCGATCCTGCTCGATCGCCTCCTCGCCTTTACGCCATTTGCAGGAGATCCTGACCTCGTCAATCTGATTCCGATCCTGGGTGGCAACGTTGATCTTCGCGGCATTGGTCTGGCCGCGGCAATGATCGGCACTCTTGGCATCGTTGATGACGTAGCCGCCACGCAGGTTGCGGCCGTTGAGCAGATTCGCCGAGCAGATGTGCGCGCAGGCACCCTAGATGTGGGGAGTCGAGCGCTGGCCATTGGGCGCTCGCATGTTGGTGCAGTGATCAATACTCTGCCACTCGCCTACTTCGCGGCATCACTCCCACTCGTCGTGGCCGCCTTGATCGCACCCGGTGGTATTGCGAGCCGCCTCAGCACGGAGACCGTTGCGGTTGAAGTGGTTCGTGCACTCGCCGGCACCGCCGGTGTGCTGTTGGCAATGCCACTCGCTACCGCGAGCGCACTCCTGATTGGTGTGGGCGAGGAGTAGTTAGCTCGCCCCTAGTCGGTAACCAACCCCGCGCACTGACTCAGGGAGTGGCCCACCCGCCTCCTCTAGCTTGCTGCGCAGGCGCGCGACATGTGGCTTCAGGAGGAGCGGATCTGGGGTGGCCTTGTTCGGCCAGGCGGCGGCGAGAAGTCGCTGCTGCGTCACTACGCGACCCTTCACCGAGGCGAGGGCTTCCAGGATGTTGAACTCGGTCTTCGTCAGGGCGAGGAGGCGTGTCCCAACATGAACCTCATGCCGACTGATGTCGATGCGGAGACCTGCAGCGCCAACGATGGTGCGATCCCGCGCGGAGCCGTCGGAGGGTTCACCGCCCCGTCGCAACGCTGCGCGGACGCGAGCGAGAAGCTCTTGGCGGCCGAATGGTTTGGTGACGTAATCATCGGCACCAGCATCGAGGGCATCGACCTTCGCAGTCTCGTCTGCCTCGCCGGTCAGCACGATGATTGGGGTGGCGCTGCGAGTTCGAATCTCGTGGATCACGTTGAGCCCATCACGGCCAGGCATCGCGAGATCGAGCAGGACCAGCGCCGGCTTTGTGGAATCGAAGACTTCGACCGCCTCGACGCCGTTGTAGGCGGCGTGAACCGTGTAGTCAGCAGCGGTCAGCAGTGCAGAGATTGCGCCAACGAGCGCGGGGTCGTCATCGACCACCAGGATCGCAAGGGGCGTGGCTGGCGCTGCAGTGCTCATGTGGCAAGTATGCCGTGGGCTGCGGAGGCGAGTGGAAGCGTTAGAAGGAAGCGGCTCCCACCGAATCCATTCGGTTCAATCTTGATCTCGCCACCCATCGCCCCCATGAGACGCCGCGCGGCGTAGAGGCCGATCCCTGAGCCACTCGTCGAGGGGCGCTGCGTTCGGCGAACGAAGGCCTCAAAGACCTCCTCCCAGTCTTCGCGGGGAATCCCCACCCCGTCGTCGGTGAGATAGAGCTCGGCTCGGCCATCGCGAACCCAGCAGCCAATCGAGACCGGTTCACCGACGGGCGCGTACTTCGCCTCGTTCTCAAGGAGGTGGCCGAGCACCTGTCGGAAGCGACTCTCGTCGGCGAGCACCACGATCTCGGGCTCCGGCTCCTCCCAGCGAAGGGAGTGGTTACGCAAGAGTGGCGCCATCTCCCGAATCACCGCACCGGTGATCTCGCCGAGGTTCATCGGCGCACGCTCGAGTGGAAGGCTTGAGCCTGGTCGGGCGGCGGTGAGAATGGAATCAATCTGCAAGTTGAGGCGACCAACCTGCTGCATGGCCGCTTCGCGCCAGGCGGCGAGGTCAGCCGGCTTTGCAGGAGAGGCCCCAGATGCTGCATCTGAGAGCAGTTCAACGTAGGCGCTCAGTACGGCGAGTGGTGTGCGAAGTTCGTGGGTGACGAGCGAGAGGAGTTCGGCACGTGCGGTGTCGATGAGCGCGATCTCATCCTCGCGGTGCGGCATTTACGACTTCGAGGCGTCGCGCTCCGCGAGCCAGCGCTCCGCGTCAAGGGCGGCACGACAGCCATCGCCTGCGGCGGTGACCGCCTGACGGTAGCGGTGGTCATGCACGTCACCGGCGATGAAGACGCCATCGATCTGGGAGGCGGTTGTGTCACTCTCAAGCTGCAGGTAGCCCGCAGCATCAACGGGGAGCGCGCCACCGAGCAGTGCTGTGTTCGGCTTATGGCCGATTGCAACGAAGAGTCCGCCTGTAGCGAGTCGCTCGGGGGCGCTCGTTGCACCGGGGGTGGTGTCACGCAGCATGACCGCCTCTGTGCTCTTCTCGCCAAGCACCTCAATCACTTCCCGGTTCATATGTAGCTGAATCGATGCATGCGCCTGAACGCGGGAAATCATGATCTTGCTGGCGCGGAAGGTGTCGCGGCGATGTACTAGGTGCACCTTGGTTGCAAAGCGCGTCAGGAAGAGCGCCTCTTCGAGGGCGGTATCTCCGCCGCCAACAACCACGACCTCTTGACCCTTGAAGAAGAATCCATCGCAGGTTGCACAGGCGCTGACGCCACGGCCTCGGAGGCGGGTCTCAGACTCAAGTCCAAGCCAGAGTGCCGATGCACCGGTTGCGACGATGATCGCTTCGGCGTGGAACTCACGACCTGCGCTCCAGACGCGGTGCGGTTCGGCGCTGAGGTCCACGCGGTCAACATCCTGGTCCACCATGATCGTGCCGAAGCGCTCTGCCTGCTTGCGCATATTGGCCATGAGCTCTGGGCCGTCGATGCCTTCAGGAAAGCCGGGGAAGTTTTCAACTTCACTGGTGAGCATCAGCTGGCCGCCAGGGGCGTAGCCACCGATCACAACAGGGGCGAGACCGGCACGTGCGGCATAAATTGCCGCGGTGAGTCCAGCTGGGCCAGAGCCGAGGATCAGCAACCGTGCCTCCGTCGGAGCGGCGGGAGCCGCCTTCGTGGCGACTGCTGCATCGGCAGCTGGCGCGGCAGCCCCGAAGTCGATCGCTAGTCCAAATCCCTTGGGGGCCTCTGCATTGGTCATAGGGCGATTCTACGCCCCCCGCAGATAAGGGCTGGTCGCTTAGCGGAAGAGGTCCCAATCGGGGGGCATCAGGCTCGATCGGGCACTCCCATCCTCGGCAACCTGCGGGTGTGCGCCGCGAATCAGCGCGAGCGGTCGGCGGGCGGTCTTGCCGAGGGCGAGCTCTGCGGTAGCAGCGATCTGGTCAGCGACGGCGCGGACCGTTGCCGCCATCGTGCGGCCATCAGCGTCGGGCTTGCCGCGCAGATCTTCCAGCGCCGCAATGCCCGCCACGCCAATCGCCACGTCGGTGATGCCGAGGCGCCACGGGCGGCCGAATGAGTCGGTGATGATCACTCCAGGTGCAATGCCAGTCCGCAGGCGGATCGCCTCGCGAATCGCACGTGCCGAACCATCGGGATCGCGCGGGAGGAGCGTGACCACCTCTCCGCTCCGCGGGCCAACATTACTGGCGTCAACACCAGAGTTCGCGAGAACAAATCCGTGTGCAGTCTCGGTGATGATTACGCCGCGATCCATACGTACGACACGTACCGCCTCTTGCAGCACCACTTCAACCTGGCGCGCGTCACGACCCCACGTTGCCGCGTACTCCACCGCCTCTGGTCGCGGCGTCACGCTGCCCAGCTCAACGATGGCCCCCTCCGCCTTTGAGACGATCTTCTGCGTCACGGCGATCACATCGTCTTCGCGTAGCCCGCCGATCGCGCTCGTGGCAGCGATCGTCGCCACGCAACTGGCGATCATCGCGGGCAGATCGTCGCCCGGTTCGATCTCACCGAGTCCATCAATTGGGAGTGCGAGTAGGCCTGCTGTTGGCGCTGGCGTGGTGGCTGCTCGCTCACGCTCCATGGCCGCTTTCAGGTCGCTTGGTGTGTCTAGATCGGCGGCGAGCGGTGAGTTGAGCGTCTCCACCTGGGCACCATTGCGACTCAACTCGTTGCGATGCGCGGCTGCACTATTCGCTCCGAACTGCGGGGTGAAGTCGCGTGGGAGTGGCACCAAGAGCGCCGAGGTCCCGCCGTCTGGCGATGCGAGGAGACCCGGCTGCGAGCCAGACCAGTCACTCACCAGCGCGTCGATGTTTGCTGCGGTGACTTCGGCAAGATCCACCGGCAGGATCAGCACTGCAGAGGCACCACTCTTTGTCGCATGGCCTACGCCGAGTGCGATCGCCGAATTCAAGTCAGCACCGGCATCGTCCAGCGCCTCATGTCCGCCGCTGCGAGCAAGCGCGCGGGCGAGCGGATCAGGCGAGACCAGGATTACGTTGCTGACGCTGTTGGCTCGACCGAGCGCCAAGAGGGTGCGCTCAAGGAGACGCGCCGAGAACTCGCGGCGCTCCGCCTCACTCAACACTGGCGACATGCGCGACTTCGCTGAGTCGATGGAGCGGAAGGGGAGGACGGCGGTGATGGTCACGAGACAGCGAGAACGGCGCGCGCCACGGCGAGGCGCGCAGCATCGTCGGTCATGACGATCGGCGCCGCAACGCTCTTGCGAACGTGTGGCGTGAGTGCGGCGGCAAGGGCAGGGGTCAGGTCCGACGTTTCAACAAGGAACGCATCCATCAGCCCCGTCAGGTGCTTGGCAACACCCGCCGGCGAGACGTCGAGTCCTGCGGCGGCGAGCATGCGGTCGGCCGGCCCCTTCAGCGCCTTCCCGCCAACAATTGGCGAGACACCAACGACGAGTGCGCCACGGGCACGTGCCGCAGCGATTGCGTCGCGAATGCCAGGGATAGCGAGAATCGGGCCAATCGAGATCAACGGGTTGGATGGCGCGATGACGATGCGCTCTGCGGTGGCGAGGGCATCGAGCGTCTCGGCAGTTGGGCGCGCCGCGTCGGCGCCGTCGAAGGCAACTTCAAGTACCTCAGGTTTCGCCTGTGCGCCAACGAACCACGGCTGGAACTCCATCCAGCCGCTCTCCGTGCGCAGTCGCGTGCGGAGTGGGTCGTCGGTCGCCATCAGGATGGGCGCTTCACTGAGTCCGAGCCTACGCTGAATCTCGCGGTTCACCTCGGTGAGTCGCCCGCCAGTGCGCAGCTGTGCGGTGCGATGAATGTGCAGTGCAAGGTCGCGATCGCCAAGCCGGAACCAGTCGGGTGCGCCGATCTTGCCGAACTGCTCAAGGGCGTTCCACGTCTCACCGGCGAGCCCCCAGCCGCGCTCGCGGTCCCCAAGGTCGGCGAGCGTATAGAGCAGGGTGTCGTGGTCGGGGCAGATCGTGAGTCCATGCAACTCAAAGTCGTCGCCCGGGTTCGCGATGATCGAGAGGTCGCCAGCTGGGAGTGCGGCACGCAACCCGTGGGCGAGCTTTGCACCGCCGACGCCGCCCGCGAGGAGTGCGACGCGCGGGCTCACGCCTTCAGTGCGGGGAGCACCTCGCGCCCGAAGGCGGCGGCCCACTCGGTCTGATTCCGACCGACGTTATGCAGGTAGATCTTGTCGAACCCCATGTCGAGGTAGCGCTGAATCGTCTTGCGGTGCGTCTCGAGGTCGCTCGAGATCACCATGCGTCCAGCGAAGTCTTCTGGCCGCACGAGCTTCGCCATCTGCTGGAAGTCGGCAGGGTTGCGAATATCCTGCTTCGGGAACTTCATGCCGCCGTTCGGCCACTCCCGCATCGCGTTGGCGAGCGCCTCCTCATCGGTCGGCGCCCATGAGAGGTGGAGCTGTAGGATCTTCGGCATCGTGTCGGGGTTCTTTCCCGCCGCGCGCGCCCCTTCGGCGAACTTGTCGAAAACCGTCTGGATCTTCTCGTCCGCGGCGCCGACGGTGATGATGCCGTCACAGAGTTCGCCCGTCTTCTTGGCGGTGATGGGGCCAGCTGTCGCGACGTAGATTGGTGGTGGGGTAGGGGGGAGCGTCCAGAGCCGTGTGCTCTCGAGCTGATACCAACGACCGGCGTGTTTCACCTCTTTGCCGGTGAAGAGTTTGCGGATGATTTCGATCGCCTCAAACATTCGAGCGATGCGCTCACCAACCTCTGGCCAGTAGCCACCAACGACATGCTCGTTCAGCGCTTCGCCTGAGCCGAGGCCGAGCCAGTGGCGACCGGGATACATCGCTTCGAGTGTTGCCGACGCCTGCGCAACCGTCGCTGGATGCATGCGCCAACCTGGGCAGGTGACACCAGGGCCAACGTCGCCCTTGGTGCGTTCAGCAAGAAGGGTCATCACGTTCCAGACGAATGGCGCGGAGCCCTGCTCAGGGACCCACGGCTGGAAGTGATCGGCAGCCATCACCCCGCTAAAGCCTGCCTGCTCGGCGGCTACGGAGTAGTCGACGACCTCGGTCGGGCCGAACTGCTCAAGCATTGCGGCGTAGCCAATCTTTGCGGAACCCTGGCTCATGGCTACTCCTCTCCAATGGGCTTGCCGTGCGCAACGACGCGCTCGGGCACGATTTCAATGAGGATTCGTTGCTGCGTCTTGAATGTTGCAAGGTTCTTCGCGAGGAGGGCGGGATCGCTCAGATACTTCGCGGCCATCCGCGCCATCTGCGCCTGGGCAACCTCCTGGTTGTCGTCGATCCGCACGCGCCCAAGGATCTGCACATAGTCGTATCGGTCCTCGACCATGAAGGAGCAGCGGGGGTCGCGGCGGAGGTTCGCCGGCCAGCGGCGCCCCTCGGCACTGTTCACCAGGATGCGGTCACCGACGAGCTCGTACCAGACCACCGCGGCAAACGGCGCACCGTCGGCGTCAATGGTTGCGAGGCTGCCAAACCGTGGTCGGTCAAGGAACCTCTTAATCCCGGGATCGCCAATTCCTAATGGGCTCATGAGGCGTACGCTACACGCAACGGAGCCCGCCGTCCTAGTGGGGGCTCAGAAGTTGTGGAGGTGCCCCATGGCCCAGATTCACCTACATGCCGAGAGCGGCGACTACGCCCCCATCGTCCTCATGCCGGGCGACCCTAATCGCTCCAAGCGGATCGCGGCGCGCTTCGACGGCGGCCTCGAGAAGGCGAAGCTCGTGAACGAGCATCGCGGCCTCCTCGGCTATACGGGAACCATCAACGGGGTGCCGGTCAGCGTTCAGACCACAGGGATGGGGACGCCAACGACCAGCATCGTCATGGAAGAGTTGCTGAACCTCGGCGTTGAGACCTTCGTGCGCATCGGCACCTGCGGCGGCTTCCTGCATCTAGAGACGGGCGACGTCATCGTCGCCTCGGCGGCGGTTGCCAGTAGCGGCATCGGTCCAATCCTCGGATTCGACGAGCCGACGGCACCAACAGCCGACTTCGATGTGACGAACGTTCTTGTCGCCGCAGCGAAGGCCGAAGGCTTGACCACCCATGTCGGACCAATCGTCACCTCTGACGTCTTCTACGATCCGAATCCGCTCGGCACCGCACGCTGGGGCGCGCGAGGTTATCTCGGCGTTGAGATGGAATCGGCCGCAATGTTCTTGCTCGCGATGCGCGAGCGCGCCAAGGGTCGGCCGGTTCGCGCAGGAACCATCCTCACCGTCTCCGACACGATTCGCGACCCGAAGGTTGTCGCCGAGGCACGAAAGGGTGGCAGCGAGCCGTGGTACCGACTCCCTGAAGATGAGTTGATCAAGCGCATCGATCTAACGATCGGCGCTGCGCTGAAGGCTGCCGCGACGCTCGGCGCTCGCTAGCTCGTTCATACGTGACGCGCTCCGCGCCGCTCACCGTCGGCGTTGCTCTCGGCACTATTGGCCTCGAGGGGGATGCGTGGCTGCGCGCCGCTGCGCTCTTGGCCACAGCGCCGATCGATCGCCTCTGGATCTGGGATCACCTGATGGGGCGCGGTGCGCCGGAGCGCCCGGTGCTTGAGGCAACTAGTCTCGCCGCCGTAGCCCTCGCACTAAGCCCGAATCTGCATGTCGGCACGCTCGTGCTCGATGTGACGAAGCGGCATCCAGCGCTCACCGCAAAGATTGCGGCGACACTCGACGCGATCGCTCCGGGGCGATTCACGCTCGGCATTGGCGCTGGCGGCGATGCTGCAGAGCACGATGCGCTGGGGATGCCCTACGGCGAGGTGGGCGAGCGCATTGCGGCGCTGACCGAACAGGTTGCAGTTGCACGTGCCATGTTGGGCGGCGATCCGAGCGAGCGACTAACGCTCACCGCGCCAGGGAGGCTCACTGGTGCGGCGAGCGCCCCGCGACCGGGCGCCCGCGTGCGCCTACTTATTGCGGGCGATCACCCAAGCTCCATCAGCCTTGCAGCGTCGTTTGCTGATGAGTGGGTGGCGCCAGCTGCAACGTTCGCTGCAGGGTGCGCACAGTTGCGCGAGCGCGAACGCGTCGCTGGCCGCACACAACCACCGGTGCGAACACACCTGCTCCACGAGTTGCGTGCCAGCGAGTCACTTGCTGAGTCACCGTCCGGCAGAGACCCGGAGGGGGTACTGGCAGCGGCCCACGCCGCTGGCGCTGATGGCCTGATCGTGACGGTGCGCACTGAGCGCGATGCCGAAGATGCGCTCCAGCTTCTGGCGAAACTGCGATGATGTACGTATGAGCGAAACCCAGGTGCGCACTCAGATGCAGGCGTGCGTTCGATGCGGCGCGCCCGTCTCTCTTCAGACGGCACTCTGTGAACGCTGCAACCCACTCGGCCTTGCCCAGCCATCGGCGAGCCAGGCGCACGGCACCGTCTTCCTCGGCATCGGTGCGGCAGTGCTCCTCCTCGCCTCTCTCGCGGGGAGCTCGTCACGAGGGATCGGACCCTTCACCGTTGCGATGAGCGCCGCTGACTCGGTGCCAGGTGGCCTCGCCGTGGCGATCACCGTTACGAACACAGGGGCGACCGCAGGTTCCGCCACTTGCCAGGTCACGACGAGCGAGATTGGCAGCGCCGGCCTCTCCGAGATCATCTCTACGCCGCGCATTGAGCCGGGCGCGACCACTACGGTGGATCGCGAGCTCAAGAGCTTTGGCAGCGACCCCATCCCGCTCACGATCTCCTGCGGGGACTAGTTCGCCTTCGGGCCCTCTTCAAGGATGCGCTTCAGGTGGCGCAGGTCTGAGCGAAAGATCCCACCGAGGATTGGGCGCTGAACGAACCCTCCGATGTTTGCAAAGAGGGGTGGTCGCAGGTACTCCATCCAATCGATGCGCGTATGCGCTGCATCGATTGGGGTAAAGCGCAGGAGCCCCTCGCCAACAAACTTCCCCTCATGTCGAATTGCAAAGATGCTCGGGGGATCAAACTGTGTAATCACCACGTCATCGGTCGTCGAGATGCCGAAGATGCGCACGGTGGCTCGGCCGCGCGACCCGGGCTGAACCGGGGGTGGCGTGAGCATCTCGACGCGTTTCATTTCGTGCATCCACTCCGGCTGACGTGCGATGTCTGAGGCGTATGCCCACACAGTTGAGCGCGGCGCTGCAATCTCAATCGTCAGGTTGATCTCGGGTCGTTGAATCCTGCCCGAGCTGATCAGTCGCCCGAGCAGCAGCTCAACAAGCACAGCGCCAACGAGGCCGCAGGCAGCGACGATGACTAGTTCCATTAGCAGAGCACCCCGCCCGCAGATTCAATCTCTTGGAGTGCTGCGGCCGTATCACCGTCACGCAGCTCAACGCCAGCGGTTGCGGCAACGGCAACCTCGACGGTGAATCCAGCGGTTAGTGCGTCAAGGGCGGTGGCCTTCACGCACCAATCAGTAGCAAGGCCGCAGATTGTCACGAGCGTTACGCCAGCGCTGCGAAGGAGCGCCGCAAGTTCGGTAGAGCGGACCTCGCCAGTGATCGGATTACGGAGCGAGAAGGCGCTATAGCCATCCTCACCCGCCACCCCCTTACGAATCACGACATCGCCTGGTCGCTGCGCCAGTACTGCCTCGGGGAGGAGTTCTGCCCCTCGGCTCCCAGCTACGCAGTGCACCGGCCAGGTGCCACCCTGTGGGGCGAAGTGTGGGGTGCTCTCGGGGTGCCAATCCTGGCTCCACACGACGAGCTCGCCGTGGGCACGGGCACGCTCCACAAGGCGCAGCACGTGGGGGAGTGCGGCGGGGGCGCCCGCAACGAAGAGCCTCCCCGAGGGGTCACCGAAGTCAACCTGAAGGTCGACGATCAGAAGGGCTCGCTGTGGTTTTGCCATACCCGCATCCTCGCACGGGGCGCTACCCTTGTGCCATCGTGCAGAACTTCGACTTCCTTGAGCAGATCCCCGACGCCGACCCAACGGAGACGGCACGCCTCGTCGGTGAGATCGAGCGATCCATCGCCGCCCACGGCCCCGAGCGCGCCAAGCTCCTACTGATGCGCCTCCTCGCCCGAGCGCGCGACCTTGGCGTGGATCTCCCCACCCTCGTCACCACGCCGTACATCAACACCATTAAGACGAGTGATGAGCCCGCCTTCCCTGGCGACGAGGCGATGGAGACGCGCATCCGCCACATCATTCGCTGGAACGCCGCTGCGATGGTGCTTCGTGCAAACAAGACGCACGCCGGCATTGGCGGGCACCTTGCAACATATGCCAGTGCCGCGAGCCTTTATGAGGTCGGCTTCAACCACTTCTTCCGCGGCAAGGTAGGCAGCGCCGGCGACCAGATCTTCTATCAGGGGCACGCCGCCCCTGGTATTTATGCACGCGCCTACCTCGAAGGTCGCATCAGCGCGCCACAGCTTGATCGCTATCGCCAAGAGACGGCGGGGCATGGCGGACTTCCGTCGTATCCGCATGCACGACTCCTGCCAGACTTCTGGGAGTTCCCAACCGTCTCCATGGGCCTCGGCGGCATTGGTTCGATCTATCAGGCGCGCTACAACCGCTATCTCCACAACCGTGGGCTGACCGACACATCCGGTAGCCGCGTCTGGGCCTTCCTCGGTGATGGTGAGATGGATGAGCCAGAGTCGGCGGGCGCGCTCACCCTGGCTGCGCGCGAAGGTCTCGACAACCTGACCTGGGTCGTGAACTGCAACCTGCAGCGACTTGACGGGCCAGTGCGCGGCAACGGCAAGATCATTCAGGAGTTGGAGGGCCTCTTCCGCGGCGCTGGATGGAACGTCATCAAGGTGATCTGGAGCCGCGAGTGGGATCCGCTCTTGGCAAACGATGCGGGCGGGCACCTGGTTCGCAAGATGGACTCGACCGTCGACGGCGAGTTCCAGAAGTACATCGTTGCCGGCGGCGCCTACATTCGCGAGCACTTCTTCGGCCCAGAGCCGGAGCTTCGGGCGCTCGTGAAGCACCTCTCCGATGATGATCTCGTTCACCTCCGTCGCGGCGGTCACGACTACCGCAAGATCCATGCCGCATACGCCTCGGCCATTACCCATAAGGGTGCGCCGACCGTGATCCTGGCGAAGACGGTGAAGGGCTACTCCCTCGGGCCTTCCGTTGAGGCGACGAATGTGACGCACCAGGCGAAGAAGCTCTCTGAGGCAGAACTCTTCGCCTTCCGTGACCGACTCGGGCTGCCGATCCCTGACGAGAAGATCCCTGAGGCCCCGTACTACCACCCTGGCCCGAACAGCCCAGAGGTCAAGTACATCAACGAGCGCCGCGCCGCGCTCGGCGGCCCGCTCCCGACGCGTGTGGTGCACCCGGTGAACTGGAGCGCGCCAGAGGCGGCGGTCGATACTGAGTTCGCCACGGGCAGCGCCGTGCCAGTCAGCACCACCATGGCGTTTGCCAAGTTGCTGCGCAACCTGCTGCGCGATCCGAACATCGGCCAGCAGATCGTGCCGATCGTTCCCGACGAGGCGCGCACCTTCGGCATGGATCCGCTCTTCAAGCAGAGCGGCATCTACGCACCGTTCGGCCAGCGATATGAGCCGGTCGACTCAGAGTTGCTGTTGAGTTACCGCGAGTCACAGAGCGGCCAGCTCCTTGAAGAGGGGATCACCGAGGCCGGCTCCATGGCCTCGTTCCAGGCGGCGTCGACGGCATATGCAACGCACGGTGTGCCGACGATTCCGTTCTACGTCTTCTACTCCATGTTCGGGTTCCAACGCGTGGGCGATCAGATCTGGCAGGTGGGCGATGCGCGCGGGCGCGGCTTCCTCATCGGCGCAACCGCTGGGCGCACAACGCTCGCCGGCGAAGGGTTGCAGCATGACGATGGCCACTCGCAGCTGATTGCGCATCTGCATCCACATGTAGCCGCCTATGACCCGTCGTTTGCCTATGAGATGGCGGCGCTGATTCGTCGTGGCATGGACCGCATGCACGGTGGCCGCGAAGACATCCTCTACTACCTCACGATCTACAACGAGAACCAGGCGCAGCCGGCGCGACCAGAGGGGGCGCACGTCGATGAGGGGATTCATCGCGGCCTCTATCGCTTCGCCGAGGCTGATGCCAGCACCAGCGGCCCAATCGTTCGACTCTTCGGCTCCGGCGCGATCATGGGCGAGGTGCTCGCCGCACGCGACCTGCTGCGCGAGCGATTCGGTGTGCGTGCCGAGATCTGGTCGGCAACCTCGTATTCAGAGCTTCGTCGCGAGGCGCTTGTCGTGGAGCGCTGGAATCGCCGCCATCCGGAGAGCGCACCGCGAACGTCATGGATGCAGGATCAACTCGGCAGCGGCGGCGCGCCGATCGTTGCCGCAAGCGACTGGGTGACGGCGCTTCCTGACCTTCTCGCCCCATGGATCGATGTGCCGTACCTGGTGCTTGGCACTGATGGCTTTGGGCTGAGTGACACGCGCGAGGCGCTCCGCGAGTTCTTCTCGGTGGACGCCAAGCACATCACCGCCGCCGCCATGGTGGCGTTGGCGCGTGGCGGGGAGCGCACGCCGGCCGAAGCAGCCGCAGCGATCAAGGAGCTCGGCATTGACCCAGATCGCCTTCCAGTCTTCGTCCTCGACCGCTAGGTCAGCAAAAAGACAAGGGCACTTGTCGCATTAGACAGGTGCGGTTGACACCTTTCAACCCGAGGTGGCACCATTTCCTCAAGCGTTGACGGCATCAGCGAGAGGGGGGATTCACGTGGAAAGCATCTTCGCCTGGGGCTTCGGGGGACTCCTCACCGGACTTCGTGAGGGTGTTGAAGCGGCACTCATCGTCGGCATCATCGCGAGCTACCTCGTAAAGATCGGCCGCGCGGATCGGCTCGCCAGCGTCTGGTTCGGAGTTGCCGCCGCGATCGCCTCTTCGATTGGGATTGGCGTGCTCGCCTTTGTTCTCCTTGGGAGCCTTCAGGGAACCGCTGAGCAGATCTTCGCCGGCACCGCCTCACTCCTTGCGGTAGTGATCCTCACCTACATGCTCTTCTGGATGCGCAAACAAGCCGTCACACTTGGCGCCGAGCTTCGCGGTGGCGTTGATCGTGCCGTAGCCTCGGCCTCAATGCTTGGCTTGAGCCTGCTCGCCTTTACCGCGGTGATCCGCGAGGGGATTGAGACGGCGCTCTTCCTGCTCGGCCAAACCACTGCAGCTTCGGGTGAGGGACTCTCTGTAGTCCTTGGTGCCTTTGTTGGATTGCTCATCGCCGCCGGGATCGGCGTGCTGATCTTCCGCGCTGGGCTCCGCCTCAACCTGAGCGCCTTCTTCAATGTGACCGGCGCGGCACTGGTGGTGATTGCCTCGGGTCTCCTCTCCTATGGTGTTCATGAGTTCATCGAGGTCGGCCTTCTGCCAGCCCTGATCGATCCGGTCTACGACATCTCTGCAATCCTGCCGCACAAGGAGGGGATTGGGCAGTTCTTGCGCGCCATCGTTGGCTATAGCTCAACCCCAGAGCTGACAACGCTCCTTGCGCAGGGTGCCTACCTGATCTTCGGCCTCCTCTTCTATGTACGCCCGGTGCGGCGAGCCGCTGCGACCCGCGCCGCCGCCGGCGCCTAGCTAGCGCGCGCAGGCTTTGCGCGCAATGATGTGCTGATGCGAATACTTCAGGTTGAGGGGCTCTCGCACTCGTACGGCGATCGTCACGTGCTGCGCAACCTCTCCCTGTCGATCGCCGCGGGTGAATCCGTGGCGCTCTTGGGCGCCAACGGATCAGGGAAGTCAACGCTCCTGCGCCTCGTGGCTGGGCTCCTCACGCCAACGGCTGGACGCGCTGATCTCGTTGGGAGCGCGGCTGCCGCCGGTCGACCTGAGGTTGGCATCGTCTTTCAAGAGGCGCGACTCCTCCCATGGCGCACGGTGCTGCGCAATGTGACGCTCCCCTTGGAGCTGGCAGGTGAGTCGCTCACGAGCGCTCGAACTACCGCTGCAGCAGCGCTGACGCGCGTGGGCGCGGGTGCGCTGTTCGATCGCAACCCCGCTGAGATCTCGGGCGGCGAACGTGGCCGCGTTGCGCTGGCACGGGCGCTGGTTCGAAAGCCGTCACTCCTCCTGCTCGACGAACCGTTCGCCGCGCTCGATGCCATTACGCGCGCCCGCCTCGACGACGAGCTCCCCGAACTGGTGGCGGGGGCGGCGACGCTACTCGTGACGCACGACGTCGCAGAGGCGCTGCTCGTTGCCGACCGTGTGCTGATGCTTGGCGCCAATGGTGCAATCACGCTTGAGGTTCCGGGGCTGCGAAGCCTTCCGTCAGCCGAGCGCCGCACCGCACTCCTCTCACCTGACGGGGCTGCGCGACAGACGCGCCTCTACGAGGCACTCGATGCGGTGTCACATGCGTAGGTTGAGCCAGCTCACTCCCGTCGCCGTCGCCGCTCTCCTGATTGCGGTCTGGGAGTTCGGCGTGCGCGCTGCTGCCGTGCCTCAATTCATCTTGCCTGCACCATCCGTGATCGCAGTGCGATTCGCTGAGGCGTGGGCGGACGGCACCATGCTGCGCCATCTCGTGCCCACCGTGACCGAGGTGACAGTGGGTGGCCTGCTCGGCGGAGCGCTCGGCCTCCTGATCGGCGTCACCCTCGGCCTCTCTGGCTCCGCTCGCCGTGTCGTGAGCCCGTATCTCGTCGCGGCACAATCGACGCCGATCCTCGCCCTCGGGCCAGTCCTCGTGCTCTGGCTGGGGCCAGGGCTTGCAGCAAAGGTTGCCGTCTGCGCACTCATCACGCTCTTCCCCGTTGCAATCTCCACGCTCGTCGCCGTGCGTGATGTCGATGCGGGGACCCTTGAACTGATGCGCTCACTCGGCGCAACACGCTGGCAGAGCCTTCGCTATGCGCGCCTTCCGGCGGCGCGTAGCGGCATCCTTGCTGGGGCACGCGTTGCAGCAACACTTGCGGTGGTCGGCGCCATCGTTGGCGAGTGGCTCGGTGGTACCGCGGGACTTGGCGTGTTGCTCAATCTTGCTCGCGGTTCGCTCTTCGATACGCCACTGCTCTTTGCGGATCTTTTGCAAATCGCCATCGTTGGCGTGAGTGCATACGGGCTCGTACTTCTTATCGAGCGGGTATCATCAAAAAAGGTCGCTTAATGCGATCGCAACTGTAGGGGGGGGTTAGCCATGAAGCGGATTTTGGTTGTACTACTTGGTTCGTTGGCACTCGTTGCTGTTGGGTGCACATCAACTGCCTCACCCACGCCATCAGCATCGGCTTCAGTGGCTCCCGTAAAGCTCACGGTCGGACTCGGCTATATCCCTGGTGTGCAGTTCGCCCCCTTCTATCTTGCACAGCAGAGTGGCGCATATGCCGCAGCCGGCCTCGACGTGACGCTGCAGAATCAGATTGATCCTGACCTCATCAGCCTTGTAGGAAGTGGCGGACTTGATCTTGCCCTTGCCGACGGCACCAGCATGATCCCTGCTGTTTCGCAGGGGATTCCTGTCCGCTATCTGGCCACCATCTACGGCGTGCTGCCGAACGTCGTCATCGCGCGAACCGATGCGGGCATCATGAGCCCAGCTGACCTAAAGGGGAAGCGGGTTGGTACGCCAGGCCAGTACGGTTCGGGGTACCTGACGCTGCTTGGCATCCTCGATGAGGCATCGCTCAGCATTGACGATGTATCGCTCGAGCTCTATCCAGACTTTGGGCAGACGCAGGCGCTGATCACCGGCGCAGCCGACGCAACGACCGGGTACGCCAACAACGACCTGGTGCAGGCGCAGGCCGCAGGTGTAGAGGTCGAGGTCTTCTATGCCTCCGCCGCGGCGCCATTTGCTGGGCCCGGCCTCATCTCCTCGACAACGACAATTGAGAGCAAGCGTGATGCAATTCGCGCCTTCATTGCGGCAACGCTTGAGGCGATGCGACAGATTGCTGCGAACCCAGAGCTCGGCGTTGACGCCGCAGCGAAGGTTGTTCCTGAGGTTGCAGCGACACCTGCGGCCCGTGCCAACTCCCTCGCGGTGATGCAGGCAACGGTCGGCGTATGGGCCGGCCCACTTCAGGAGAGCGCCGGCTACGGGGCGATCAGTGTCGAGGGCTGGGAGACGTCCATCAGCTTCATGCGCTCGGTCCCAGGCCAGCAGGTGCTTGATGGGCTGAAGGCGAGCGATATCGTCGACGAGTCGCTACTCCCGTAACTCGCTTCCCCCTAGACGAGCGGCCATGGAAGTGGCGGCCAGTCGGGGCTCGGTTCTGGGAAGCAGCCAGTTGTAGCGAGATCGCTGAGGCGCGCCGCCATCGCATCGATCTCCTCTCCGTCGAGGATCGGCGAGAGCTGCGCGCGCAGCGCGCCGTTATCGGTCAGCCCTTGCACGCCACCAGCAATGATTGCGCACTCCTCTTCGGTGAACGCCTTGCTTCGCCACGCCCAGAGAACGGTGCGCAGCTTCGGCTCAACGGCGAAGGTCACGCCGTGATCGACCCCAAGGATACGACCGTCGGGGAGAGGGAGGATGTGCCCACCCTTTCGATCTCCGTTGTTGACGATCGCATCGAAGAGGGCGAGGCGGCGCAAACCTTCGTCTGAGGCATTCACGAGATCGACCGCACGCTGCACCCCGGAGTGGTCGATCCAGAGTTGCACCGCCCCTTCGCCTGCGGGGCCGTCGCGGAGGATTGTCGGGGGAACAACGCCGAGGCCGAGCGCCTCGCTCACGAGATACGCGGCAGCTTCGCGCGCCGCGAGGCTCCCCTCGGGGAAGTCCCAAAGTGGCTGCTCACCGCGGATCGGCTTATAGATCACCTGTAGTCCTCCGTCGATTTCGCAGAGGAAGCTGGCGTTGCTCGCTTCGGCAATGCGCCCGATCGGCTCGAGCTCAGGGGAGAGGCGCATCAGGCGGATCGCCTCATCGATTTCTACAAACCCTGAGGTGGTGGGGAGCGCCGCGCGCCAGTTCGGTTTCGCCGTTGTGTCGGTCACCTCAGTTGAGGAGGGCGGCCTTGCGTGCGCAACGATGGCCACGCGGATCGAGTGGCACGCCGCAGTTCGGGCAGATCGGTCGGCCCGCAGCGGCGAGCTGCAAGGCGTTCTCGGCGAACTCGAACGCAGAGGCGACGCTGAGCGAGACGCGCAGTACATCGGGACCCTCGGGCGCATCGTTGATTGGTGGTGGGGCGGCGGCATCCTCAACGCTCATGTCGTCGCGGAATTCGAGGATAAGGCGCGTGAGTACCGGATCCCAGGCAAGGGCGATAGTGCCGACGCGGAACTCAGCGGTGAACGGTTCGGCAAGCGCTGGCAGTTTGCGTGGCAGCGGAAGCGGGGCGCTGGGGAGCTGCACGCTGCCACCCTCGCTCAGGTCCTTCAGCATCTCAACGATCCGGCGGGCGAGCACCGCAATCTGACTCTTCTCAACGACCACCGTTGCGGCGATGCCTCCGCCGATGGCCTGCAGATGAAAGACGCGCTGGCCGGGCTCGCCAACAGCGCCAGTGATGAACTGGTCGGGTGGATCGAAGCGGATGATCCTCCGCGCCATTAGCCTTCGCCGCGCAGTCGCCCGAGAAGTGATGGTCGCTTCGTCTTCTCAACGAGGCCAGCGGCTGCCCCCTCCGCTGATAGATTCACGCGCACCACCGTTGGACGCTCGCCGCTGTAGCGAATGACGGTGATGCTGGCCGGGTCAATCGCAATGCGCTGGAAGAGGTCGAGCGGGGTGCCGAGTGCATCAGCGACGATTGCCTTGATGATGTCGCCGTGACTGGCGCAGAGCCACGTCTCATCGTCACTGAATCGCGCATCAATCTCACGAATCGCCTCAATGGCGCGGGCCGAGGCGGCGCGGAGCGACTCGCCGTTTGGGAAGACCATCGCCGATGGCTGGCGCTGCACGGTGTTCCAGAGCGGATCCTTCATAATGGCGCGCAGCTCTTTGCCCGACCAGTCGCCGTACTCCACCTCGGTGAGGCGCTCGTCGACCACGATGTCGGGGCGCGACTTCACGCTTGGGCCGCGCATGGAACGCACCGCCTCGGCGGTCTCGAGGCAGCGCTGCATTGGCGACGAGGCAATGCCAGAAATCTGAACGGCGCTGAGGGCGTCGGCAAGCGCCGCCGCCTCCTTGCGGCCAGCTGGGCTTAGGGGGATCCCCTTGATGCGGCCACTCAGCTTTAGGCCGGTCTCGGCGGTACGCGCGTGGCGAACAAGAATCAGGCGTGCCATCAGTTAATCGAAGTGTGGGAAGAGTGGCGGGTAGCTGAGATCAATAGATCGATTCTTCCCACCGACTTCGGCGAGTGGCACCTCAACGATTGCGCCGCCCTTCAGTGCCACCATCACGCCGAGTCGACCAGCCTCGAGCGCCTCAACGGCGGCAACGCCGTAGCGGGTGCCGAGCACGCGGTCTGCGGCCGTCGGCGCGCCACCACGCTGCAGGTGACCGAGGCGGGTGCAGCGCACCTCAAGCCCGGTGCGCTCTTCAAGGATCGTGGCGAGTGCATCACCAACGGCGACCTTGTCGAGCCGCGGGTGGCCGAACTCATCGAGCGGCACCGACGTTGTTGTCGAGCCCGCTGCTGGGAGCTTCACCCCTTCGGAGACGACGATGATTGAACTGCCATCGCCGATCGCGCGGCGAGCCTTGAGCTTGGTGACGAGTTCGTCGAGTGCTGCGGTGGTGAACTCCACCTCGGGGATCAGAATCGCGTGCGCACCACCGGCGAGCCCGCCCCATGCGGCGACCCATCCTGCATCGCGACCCATCACCTCAACAACAGCGACGCGGTGATGCGATGCGGTGGTGGTGGCAATTCGGTCGATCGCCTCGGTGACGATGTTTGCTGCGGTGTCGAAGCCGAGGCACCCTTCGGTCCCCCAAACGTCGTTGTCCATCGTCTTAGGAATTGCGTTGACGGCTGCGCCGCGCTTGGCGAGACCTGCCGCAACGGAGAGGGTGTCGTCGCCACCAATGGCGATCAGCGCGTTCAGACCGAGAGCGCGCATGTTTGCCTCGGCGGCATCGAGGCCACCCTCGCGCTTCAGTAGATTCGTGCGGCTAGAGCCGAGCATCGTGCCGCCCTGCGCCTGGATGCCGTGCACTGCGGCGCGATCAAGCGGGCGCGTAAGTGGTGCACCAACGGTTGCGAGCCCCTTCCAGCCATCGAGGATGCCGACTACCTCATGGCCGCTTGCGGTCGCGCGGTGTACAACGGCACGAATCGCAGGGTTCAGGCCTGGGCAGTCACCGCCACCCGTCAGAACGCCAATCTTCAAGCGTCCGCTCATCGGGTTGGCCCCGTCATCTGATCAGGGCGAACGATCGCGTCGAACTGCTCAGCGCTGATGTAGCCGAGCTCGAGAGCAGTTTCGCGGAGCGTGCCACCGCTGGCGTGAGCGCGCTTGGCGATCTCCGCAGCCTTGTCGTAGCCAATCACCGGTGTCAGTGCCGTAACCAGCATCAGTGAATCATTCAGTAGCTCGGTGATGCGCGCCGTATCTGGCTCGGTGCCGGCGAGGCAGTGATCGGCGAACGAGCGTGCCGCATCGCCCAGCAGACGGATCTGCGTCAGCAGGTCGAGCGCAATCAGCGGCTTGAAGACGTTGAGCTGGAAGTTTCCCTGGCTCGCAGCGAAGGCGATCGCTGCGTCGAGCCCGTAGACCTGCACGCAGACCATCGTCAGCGCCTCGGCCTGGGTTGGGTTCACCTTCCCCGGCATGATCGACGAGCCGGGCTCGTTCTCGGGGATGCGCAACTCTCCGAGACCGGCACGTGGCCCAGAGGCGAGCCAGCGCACATCGTTGGCAAGCTTCATCAGCGTTGCGGCGGTGGTGCGCAGTGCGGCGGATGTCGCAAGTGTCGCTTCCTGTCCTGCGAGTGCGGCAAATTTATTCGGTGCGCTGACGATCGGTTCGCCGGTGAGCTTCGCGATCGCCTTGGCGACACGTTCGGCGAATTCAGGATGGGCGTTCAGGCCGGTGCCAACGGCGGTGCCACCGAGTGCAATGGCACGGAGCTCGCTCTGCGCCGCCTCGATGCGGGCGATGTCGCCGGCGAGCGCTGCAGCATGCGCACCAAACTCTTGGCCGAGAGTGAGCGGCACAGCATCTTGTAGATGGGTGCGTCCGATCTTCACAATGCCGCTCCAGGCGTCAGCCTTCGCGCTGATCGTGGAATGCAGGTGTCGCAGTGACGGAAGGAGCGTCTTGCTGACGGCGAGAGTCGCCGCAACATGAATGGCGCTAGGGAAAGCATCGTTCGATGACTGCGAGAGGTTGACATCATCGTTCGGATGGATCGGGCTCTTCCCTCCGCGCGTTCCAGTGGCGCGCTCGTTGGCGATAGAGGCGATCACCTCATTCACGTTCATGTTGCTCTGCGTGCCGGAGCCGGTCTGCCACGTTGAGAGAGGGAACTCGCCATCGGCGCCACCGCTCGTTACAACGCTTGCGGCCTCGACGATGAGTTTCGCCTTGTCGGCGGGGAGGAGTTCGAGTTCGGCATTGACGCTCGCCGCAGCGCTCTTGATGGTGGCGAGGGCGTGGATCACCTCAAGCGGCATGCGGTCGTCGCCGATGGCGAAGAAGTGCAGGGAGCGGGCCGTCTGGGCGCCCCAGTGCTGATCGGCCGGTACCTCGATCTCGCCGAACGAGTCACGCTCGATGCGAGTCTTCTTTGCGTTGCTCATTGCCGCCTCCGATACGGGCGCAGCGCGCCTCTCCTGTAAGTGTAGGATCCCACGCATGAGCATGGAGCAGGAGA
>CANKMK010000003.1 GCA_947483025.1 Chloroflexota bacterium
ACGTGCGCGACGATTCCGACCGTGCGGATGCCGGTTTGCGCGACGAGACCTGCGGGTGGATTAACTGTGGTCATCGGGAGATTCTCGCACGCTTCGCCGACCCGTATACTTCTGGGCATGACCGTCGCTGCGCACATCATCATTTCGGGCCCCCCATCAGCCCCTGGAGTCGCCCGCCCAGAGCTCTCGCGACTGGTTGAAGCCGCCTGGTCTGGCGGTGCACATCCGATCCTTGTTTCGGGCCTTGCCGCGGGCGAAGTAGCCCCAACCTTGAGCCGCGCCACCCCCTCTGCTGCGTTCGCCGCAGTGGCCGCTGATGCGTTCAGTGAGGTCGCAGGGACGACGGCAGTGATCACCCTGCCGCTGAGCCATGCGGGCGTTGATCCGGAGACGATCACCGCACTGATCGCCGCCCATGGCCGACAGGGCGAGCAGGTACTCGTCGCTGCGCGAAATGGCGAGCCTGGCCCGATTCGCCTGACACCTATTGATGGCGCCGATGCGCCTGAACTGCGATTGGAGTGCGGTGATGAGGGCGCGGTCAGCCCCTCTGATGGCCGTGCATCACTCGCCTACGAAGCGCCACCTGCAGATACGAACGCCGTTGATCCGTGGGAGCAGCGCGGCTCCCAGGCTGAGGAGCGTTAGCTCTTAACTGGGCGCACCGATAGGCCGAGTTCGGCCCACTGCTTCGCATCGGGTTCCGATGGTGCTTCGAGCATGAGGTCGCTCCCCGACTGCGTCTTCGGGAAGGCCATCACTTCGCGAATGTTGATCTGACCGGCGAGGAGCGCCGCCCAGCGCTCGACGCCGATGGCGATCCCGCCGTGTGGCGGTGCGCCGTATTCAAACGCATCAAGCAACGCGCCAAACTTGGCTCGCGCATCGTCGAGCGAGTGGCCCATCAGTGCAAAGGAGCGCTCAAGGAGCGCGCGGTCGTGAATACGAATCGAACCGCCACCAAGCTCCCAGCCGTTCAACACGATGTCGTACTGCTGAGCGAGCGCGCCTGCAGCAGGATCGCCCTCACTGCGCTTTGCAAGATCACCCGACGTCGTGGCGAGCAGGTTGAGATGCTCAGGGACGGGAGCGGAGAAGGGATTGTGCGTTGCATCCCATCGACCCGACTCGGCCTCCCACTGATACATCGGGAAGCGGTGCACCCAACAGAAGGCGAGCACATCGGGATCGGCAAGTCCTAGCTCGAGCGCAACTTCAACGCGCAGGCGACCAAGTACCTCAGCGGAGAGGATCTTTGGGCCAGCGACAATCAGGAGCAGATCGCCATCGGCATGCGTTGCCTTGCCGCCCGTTGCCGACCAGAGAGCAGCAGTCGCCTCTGGGGAGAGGAACTTTGCAATCGGCGAGCGAACCTCACCATCCGGCTGCAACGCGATCCACACGAGGCCGTTGGCACCGTAGCGCTTGGCGCGTTCGGTCAGGTCATCAACATCGGAACGAGTGATTCCGCCGCGGCCAGCCACGCGAATGGCGCGGATGCGCCCACCGCTGGCGCGCGTCTCATCAAACACCTTGAACCCGGTGCTCTCAGGGAGCGCCGCGCCAAGATCGATCAGCTCCATCGCGAAGCGAATGTCAGGCTTGTCGGAGCCGTAGCGCTCCATTGCCTCTTCGTACGTGAATGTTGGCAGCGGTAGCTGCTGGATTGGGCGATCTGGTCGAATGCGCTTTGTCACCTCAATGACCATCGCCTCGACATAGGCGCGCACGCTCGCCTCGTCCACAAAGCTCATCTCAATGTCGAGCTGGGTGAACTCCGGCTGGCGGTCACCGCGAAGGTCCTCGTCGCGGAAGCAGCGGGCGATCTGGAAGTAGCGGTCAAAGCCTGCGACCATCAGGAGCTGCTTCATCTGCTGCGGCGATTGCGGCAGCGCGTAGACACTCCCCTGCTGCAGCCGTGATGGCACGATGAAGTCGCGGGCGCCCTCAGGGGTCGACTTGATGAGGATCGGCGTCTCTACCTCGACAAAGCCGTGCTCGTGGTGCACTTCGCGAATGGCCTGCACCATTGCGCTGCGCAGCAGGATTCGGTCGCGTAGCGGCTCGCGGCGAAGGTCGAGGTAGCGGTACTTCAGCCGCAGGCTCTCGTCCACGGGGGCATCGGTGTCATTGATATAGAAGGGTGGCGTCTTGGCCTGCGAGAGCACGGTGACGCTCTCGCCTGCGACCTCGATCCCGCCCGTAGCAAGCTTCTCGTTCTCGGTGCCCGCGCGTCGCGCTGCGACGGTGCCTTCGACGGCGATCACCCACTCGCTGCGCGCGTCGGTAAGGGCGGCGTGGGCTTCGGGGGCGACGGCGGCGTCAACGACCACCTGCACGATGCCGTAGCGATCGCGTAGGTCGATGAAGACGAGGCTGCCATGATCTCGGCGGCGATGAATCCATCCGGCGAGACGTACGCGTCGGCCAACATCACTTGGGCGCAGTGCGCCGCAGACATCGCTTCGGAGGCCCGTAGTCAGTTTTGCCGCGTCGGTCATGCTACCCCTCGTTCTGCACCAGTCGAAGTGCTGCGGCAATCACGCCGCCACGCTCCGCTGGCTCCGCCTGACTCGCCTTGACGAGATCTCGCAAGGTGAGGCGCCCATCTGGCTCGACGATGATGACCGCCAACGCGCCATCGCGCACGGCGCCCTCCAACTGCTTGCCGATCTTGCGCGTGCTGACATCGGCACGTGCGCTCGCCCCCGCGGCGCGAAGCTGGCCAGCGATGGCCACACGGTCCGCCACAGACTCTGGCTCGATTCCTGCAACCACGATCGCTGGACCGGCTGCGGCTACGGGCAGGAGTCCGCGCGCCTCAAGGGCGAGAACAACACGGTCGATGCCGATGGCGAATCCGATTGCGGGCGTTGACGTGCCTCCGAGTAGTTCGACGAGCCCGTCGTACCGACCGCCGCCGCCGAGCGCCCCCTGCTGACCCTGCTCCCCTGGAAGGAGGTACTCCCACGCGGTGCGGGTGTAGTAATCAAGTCCGCGAACCAGCCGCGGCGCCGCCAGAACGGTGGTTCCGATCGTTGCCAAACCAGAGACGACCGCCGCGTGATGCGCCGCGCAATCGGCACAAAGGTGATCGGTAATGGCCGGTGCGCTCGCAGCGCGCTTGACCGCCGCTGCCTCTTTGGAATCAAGGAGGCGCAGCGGGTTCGTGACGAGTCGTGACTGATCGACCTCGCTCAGCTCGTGCGCTACCGGCGTGAAGTGGGCGCGCAACGTTTCAACGTATGCCGGGCGACAGGTTGCACAGCCAACAGAGTTCAGGTGCACCTGCACGTCGGTGAGACCGAGCTCTCGCAGATAGGCGGCGCCCAGCTCGATCACCTCGAGGTCGATCCCTGGGGCACCATCGCCGATCGCCTCGATATCAAACTGTGTGAACTGGCGATAGCGCCCCTTCTGTGGGCGGTCGTACCGAAAGAGCTGCGCAACAGTGGCGAGTCGTACAGGCTGCGGCTGCGAGCGCATACCGTGTTGGATGTAGGCCCGAACAGCGCCAGCAGTGGCCTCAGGACGGAGCGCCAAGGTGACTGCATCTTCTCCGCGGGGCTCCAGCCGATAGAGCTCCTTCGCGACGATGTCAGAGGTGCCGCCAACGGCGCGCTCAAAGAGTGCGCTCTCCTCGGCGATCGGCAACTCGATGCGTGCGTACCCAGCAGCATCAGCAGCAGCCCAGGCGCGATCAGTGGCCCAGCCGTGCGCCGAGGCGAGCGGCTCAAGGAGGTCCCGCAGTCCGCGCGGTGACTGGAAGCCGCTCACTGGTGCTGCTCCCGCGAGACGCTGCGCACGCCGCGGACGCGCTCCAGCCGTGCCATCAGCCGGGCGAGTTCGCTAATTGATCCGACGGCAAGGGTCATCAACATCTCCGCATTCGTTTGGCCTGTTGTCTGAACAGTAGCGGACAAGATGTTGACCTTCTGCTCCGCGACCACCTGGGTGATTTCCGTCAAGAGGCCTGTTCGATCGAGCCCCTCAATGCGAATCGTCACTGGATAGCTCTCGGTGGTGGCCGGCGTCATCTCCCACTCCACGTCGATGAGGCGTGACGCTTCTCGGGCGGAGGTTGAGGCGTCACAACTGGCGAGGTGCACGGTGACCCCCTTGCCACGGGTAATGAAGCCAACAATGGGGTCGCCTGGGAGCGGACGACAGCAGCGGCCGAATCGGGTCAAGAGGTCGGGCACCCCCTTCACGCGAATCCCACCCGTGCGTTCAGCTGGGGCGATCGCCGTCGGGCTCGTACTCAGCGGCAAGAGTGACTTCGTGTCATCCGAGGCAACGCCGAGGCGCGAGACGACCTGCTGTGGGCCGACGGCGCCATAGCCGATCGCAGCGTAGAGGTCGTCAACGCTCCCCTGGTTCATCTGCTTCGCGACCTCCTCAAGGCGGTCGCGGCCAATTGATTCGAGGGTGGTGCGGGCGAGGCGGCGGAGCTCGCGCTCCAGGGACTCACGACCGTGCAGAACGTTCTCGTCGCGCTCCTGATGCTTGAACCACTGGCGAATCTTGTTGCGCGCCTGTCGCGTGGTGGCGACATTGAGCCAGTCGCGGCTCGGCCCATGCTTCCCGCGCGCAGTCACAACTTCAATGATGTCGCCCGACTTGAGTCGATATTCGAGCGGCACAAGTCGGTTGTTTACCTTTGCGCCAATGCATCGGTGACCGATGTCGGTGTGCACGAGATAGGCGAAGTCGAGCGGTGTCGCGCCAGCGGGAAGCTCCTTCACGTCGCCCTTCGGCGTAAAGACATAGACCTGGTCTTGGAACACGTCAAGTCGAATGCCCTCAAGGAACTCTGACGCGTCGGTGACATCACGCTGCCACTCCAAAAGCTGGCGGAGCCAGGCGAGCTTCGCATCGTAGGCAGCATCCGGCTGTGTTCCGTCTTTATAGCGCCAGTGCGCAGCGATGCCGACCTCGGCAACCTCATGCATAGAGCGCGTGCGGATCTGCACCTCGAGTGGGCGCCCATCGAGTGCAACCACTGCTGTGTGCAGGCTCTGATACAGATTGTTCTTCGGCACGGCAATGTAGTCGTCAAACTGATTGGGGATCGGTCGCCAGACGCTGTGCACTGCGCCGAGCGCGGCGTAGCAGTCGCGAAGGTTCTCAACGATCACACGAATGGCATAGACGTCATAGATCTCCGAAAAGTCGCTCGATCGGCGCGCCATCTTCTTATGGATGGAGTAGAGATGCTTCGCGCGGCCCGAGAATTCGGCCGCAATGCCGGCGCGCTCAAGTTCGGGCTTGAGCACGGCGATTGCTCGCTGCACGTAATCGGCGCGCATATCGCGTCGTAGTTCAACCATGTTCGCCAGCTCGTGGTACCGCTCAGGTTCCAGCGCCTTGAAGGCAAGGTCCTCGAGCTCCCACTTCATCTGCCAGATGCCGAGGCGCTCAGCGAGTGGCGCATAGATCTCAAGCGTTTGGCGCGCGATGCGACGCTGCTTCTCTGCTGGGAGTGCTGCCAGCGTGCGCATGTTGTGCAGCCGATCGCCGAGCTTGATGAGCACCACACGAATGTCTTGTGCCATGGCCAGGAACATCTTGCGGATATTCTCAGCGTGCTGCTCCTCGGCGCTCATGGCCGAGAACTTGCTCAGCTTGGTGACGCCGTCAACGAGGGTGCCGACCTCATCGCCAAATCGCTCTGCGATCTCGGCGGCGGTCACCGACGTGTCCTCGGGGACGTCATGGAGAAGTGCCGCCACGAGCGTTGCGGCATCAAGGCCGAGGTCAGCGAGGATCAGCGCCGCCTCAGCGGGGTGGGTCACATATGGCTCTCCTGAGGCGCGCACCTGTGTGCCGTGTGCTTCGACGGCGAAGAGGAAGGCATCATCGACGAGTCGTGCAGCCTCCGCCGTGCCGATCCCTGTCGCAACCTTGTCACGCAGTGCCTCGCGAAGAGATTCGACCGGGCGCGCAAGCGCGCGAACCTTCGCGATCGGGTCCGCCGCAGGTCGCGCGGCCCTGGGCGACTTCTCGACTGGCTGTGGTTCGATGCTCATAGTTTTGGAGAATAGCCGAGTGACGAGAGCGCGCTCCGTGCTGCAGCGGCCTCATCCCAGGCCTCATCCGCACCGCGCCGTTCAATCGTTCGCTCATGGCCCTTCCCTGCCAGCAGCACAACATCGCCCGGCTGGGCGGCACCGATCGCCGCACGAATGGCGGCCGCTCGGTCATGGAGGATTTCAAAGGTACTGCCAGTGCGAGGTCCGGCAGCGAGGAACGCCGCTTGAATCGCCTCTGCAATCAGGGCCGGATCTTCGCCACGCGGGTCTTCGTCAGCGATCCATACCGAGTCGGCCCCCGTTGCCGCCTCTCCGACCGCCGTGCGTCGACCAGGGTCGCGCTCACCTGCGGCGCCAGTGACGAGCAACAGCCGCCCGGCGGGGCCACACAGTTCGCGGGCCACCGCCACAGATGCCGTCAACGATGGGCCAGTGTGCGCAAAGTCAACGATGACGCGGAAGGGCTGTGTGCCGCTGATGAGCTGACTTCGCCCTGGAGGTCCGACCTCTGCCTCGACAGCGGTGATCGCTGCAGTGAGCGGCAAACCCCATGCGGCGACGAGGGTTAGTGCCGCAGCCGCATTCGCGGCATTGATACGGCCGGGCATGCTGAGATGCAACGTTGTCTTCACCCCGTTGATTAGGACCTCGTGCTCAGAGTAGGCATCGAATCGAGCCACCTGTAGGCCGGCGGCTTCTGCGGCCTGAGCAAATGGCTGCACCGCTGGGTCACTCGCATGCACAACCACCACGCGCGGAAGTTGGCGCGCGCGACTCGCGGTACTACCGACAGTTCTCGCCACGAGCTTCGCCTTCGCCGCGCGATACTCATCGAGGCTCGCGTGGAAGTCGAGATGATCCGGCGAAAAGGTCGTGTAGATCGCTGCCGCAAAGCCAATCGCACCGACGCGCTCTAGCTGTAGCCCGTGACTCGTGCTCTCCACGACGGCCGCCTCATCTCCAGCCTCCACCATTTCGCGCAGCGCGCGCTGCAAGGCGGGAGCCTCCGGGGTGGTCTGATGCGCCGCGGCCGCTCGCTGCGTGCCACCGATGCGGCTGATCGCTGTGGAGATCAACCCCGTTGGTAGACCGGCTGCAGTGAGTGCCGTTGAGAGAAACGTCGAGGTGGTGGTCTTTCCGTCGGTTCCGGTTACGCCAATGGCAATGAGCTCTTCCGCAGGATCACCCTCCCACCACGCTGCCGTAACGGCAAGGGCGGCACGCGCATCGCGAACGACGATGGCCGGAACGCTCGACGCAGTCAGTCGCTCGCACAACACCACGGCTGCGCCGCGCTCAGCTGCGCTCGCAATAAACGTTGCGCCATCAGCGGTGCGACCAGGAATTGCGACGAAGATGCCGCCCGTCGCAACCAAACGCGAGTCGTGCGTGGGAGCGCTGGTGATCATTACCTCTGTCGTTTCAGGAGCCGTCACTACGAGGTGCAGCTCCTGCAGGCGTGCAAGCAAGTCATGGAGTGATCGTTCGCCCATCAGCGCCCCCCTCTCGCTCGGCCGAGCAGTGAACGCAGGCGGAGTGCGCGCGGGCGAAGCACAATGCGATGCGCTCCCGCCATCGGCGTCCAGACTGCACCGAACGACGCCTTATGCGCGTACAGGCCATGCATCGCCTCGCCTTCGCTGGGAATATCGCGATGCCCTACAACATCGACTCCACCGAGATCAGTGATGCGGCGCTCCCCCGCGGCAATCTTTATCGCCGTCCAACGCAGGAGCGCGAGGGCCCCCGGGGTCTCCTTTCGTGCGACGGGATCGTCACCAGAAGCATCGGTTGTGATCCGCTCGCCATGTCGCAAGATCACAATGAACGCGACCAGCGCGCCGGCTGCGCCACGAACGGCAAGAATCTCAGCGCGTTCCGTCACAACGAGTTGATCCCACCAGCGAATCATGGCCGCGGACGAGCCAAGCGCGAACGATTTCCGTTGCGCCGTGGCCTCGAGCAGTTTCTGCACTTGAGCCCACAGTGCCGTGCGCTCGGGCGCAGGGGTGAGGTGCGTCACTCGTTCGGCAACGAACCCTGCGCGTTCGGCGAGCGCGATGCGTTGGCGCGTACTCTTCGTGATCCCCTCAAAGAGCTCGGCCTCCGAAGATCCAGTTGCGCTGGCGCGCAGCACCATGGTGTGTTGGCTCGGAAAGATCTCGTCGCCCTTGTGCAGTCCGGCGTTGCGGTACGCGGCCTCGGTTGCCTCCCCGGCCGGCAGCCATGGGTCCGCATCCAGGGAGACGAGGCCGCACTCCTCTCCAAGCCAGGCTGCAGCGCGCTGAAGCCGTTCCGCGACGGTTACCGCCTGAGCGACGGTGGCGTCCCACGGAACAGCCGGTCCTCGCGGCACGTGTCCCTTCGGCAAGCCAACAAGTGGGGCGCGATTGAGGAGGATCCCTACTGGTGTGTCATCAATCTCCAACGCGATCGCCTCACGCCCGAGGCTGGCGCGATACGCAAGCCAAGCGCTCCCCTGGTGCACATCGCCGCCAGGCGCATCGACGGCGCGCGCATCCCAGGCGCGCTGTGCCCCCAGAGAGGCAAGGTCGATGCGGCGAATCGTCATGCGGTCACCTCAGCGCGCAGCAGGAGCGCGCGAAGCCCTTTTGGCGCGAGTGGGGCGATGCGGCGGAGTAGCGGGAGCGCCTCTCGTCGGCGCGCCAGGATCGTGAGGGCGAGATAGGCGGCGAGCCCCGTTGCGGTGCCGAGCGCTGCAACTGCTGCAGCAGGCACGACCCCCGAAACCCGGGCCGACTCAAGGAGTGGCAACGTGATCGCAGCGGCGAGTCCGGCAGAGAGGAGAGCGGCGAGGATCGCAAAGAGCGTGGTGCCAATCACCATCACGGCGTTCAACACCTGCTTATGCGCAATGAGTAGAGCGAGTAAGACGACCGCCTCGATCCAGGTGCCGAGTGGGAGCGACGTTGCGATCCCGGTCACTCCTGCGAGCGGAACCCAGAGCGTCGCCAACACGAAGATCACGAGGTTCCCACCGAGCTCCGCAACGGTCGGACGCACCGTGTCGCGCATGCCGTAGAAGAGGCGGACGACGACCGAAATCACGCCGTGTGCAACCAGGCCGAGCAAGAGAATCCGGAGTAGATCCGCCGTGGCGACTGCAGAAGCATCATCGATGTTCCCGCCAACAACGAGCCGCACAGCGTCATACGAGAAGAGCGCACCGAGGGTCGCGATCGGAGCCATCATCCATACCACCACCCCGACGCTTGAACTCGCCAACGTTCGTACCGCTGCAAGGTTCCCACGCGCCGCCTGAGCCGCGACCTTCGGAAGGATTGCAATGCCAATCGACGAGGTAATTAGGGCGAGTGGCACCTGCAACAGGGTGAATGCGTAGGACCAGATCGTGATTGCGCCAGGGCCCGTGGTTCCAGCAAGCGAGATGAGGTACGCAAGCAACAACTGCACCACGACCACAGAGCCAACGCGTGGCAAGAGAGAGCGCAGCGATTCGCGGAGGAGTGGGTCGCGGAAGTTCGGGCGAGCCGGACGCAGGTTGCTTCGTACCAACACGGTTGCTGCGATCACCAGCACGGCGATTGCACCGGCGGCGGTACCGAGAGCTGGGCCGTATCCTCCCGCAGCTTGGCCCCCGATCAGCGCGCCAGCGATGGTGCCTGCGCTGTACACCAGGCCAGTAATGGCGGTAACCCCGAATCGAGATCGCGCGGCAGCGGCACTGGTGCAGATAGCGGAGAGGGCTAGTGCGTTGGTTGCGACCAGCAGGATGACGCTGAGATCTGCCGCCTCACGTTGCTGGGCACTTGGTAGCCCCCCGACCAGGAGGCCGCTCAGCACGGTTGCACCAAACACCACCACAAGTGAGAAGAGGCCAAGGAGCATGAGCATGGCCACAAACACGGAGCCGAGAAGGCGCTGTGCACGTCGCTGCTCCCCTTTCTCAAGGAGCGAGCTCAGTTGCGGTACGAGTACGGTTGCGATGGAGCCCGCAGCAACGAGCGCGAACACAATGTCAGGGATTCGGAATGCGGCGAGGAATGGGTCAAGTGTTCCAGTCGCCCCAAAGACGGCGATGAGCACGGTGATGCGTGCCCAGCCGGCGATGCGCGACGCAAGCGCACCCGCGGCGAGCACCGAGCTGTTGCGTGCTGTACTTGAGCGCACGACGGGCGATGCAGGCGCGACAGCACGACGACTCATGGCTTGGCTCCGGCACGTCGGGCGCGTGGATGCGCCGACTTGTACAGCCCGCGTAGTCGCGCGGTTGAAACATGGGTGTACACCTGCGTTGTGCCGAGGCTCTCATGGCCGAGAAGCTCTTGCACCACGCGTAGGTCTGCACCGCCGTCGAGCAGATGCGTGGCGAATGAGTGACGGAGTGTGTGTGGGTGAAATGCTTCTGGTAGGCCCGCGGCGCGCGCAATGTCGTCAAGACGTGCGCGGGCGCCACGTTCGCCGAGCGCTCCACCGCTGCGATTCAGGAAGAGCGCGGAGGGCGACGTCGTGGCCAGGGCAGCGAGTGCTGGCCGGCCATCCGACAGATACGATTCGAGCGCGCTACGGCAAGGCGCACCAAAGAGTGCGACGCGCTGCTTGTCACCCTTCCCTGTCACCTTCACCTCGCCACGGCCAAGCTGCAGGTCGCTCACGCTGATTGCGACGACCTCCGCAATGCGTAGTCCGGCGCCGTAGAGCAGCTCAATGAGTGCGGTATCGCGCAGCGCCAGCGCAGCCGAGGTACCGATCGCGGCCTGGGCGATCAGCTGCTCCACTTGTGCCTGCGACAGAACGTCAGGGAGTCGCTTCTCCCGCTTGGGTCGGGCGAGCGCATGCAGCGGATCTTTCGCCACACTCCCCTGTCGCACCCAGAATCGGTAGAAGGTCCCGAGTGCGGCGAGCCGCTGTTGCACGGTCGAGCGCTCGCCGTCTTCACTGAGGAGTGCGATATAGCGGCGAAGATCTGCGCGACTTGGCGTGCGCCAATCGATCCCCTCAGCGTCGTACCAAGCAACGAGACGCTCCACGGCGGTGCGGTACGACCGCTCCGTAGCGGCAGAGAGTGCGCGTGCGCGCAGGTGCCTGATGAATGGGGCGATGCGTGCGTCAGTCACAGCAGAAGAGAGCGACGCCGCGGGAGCCGATTCGCGGCCCCGAGCCATTAGACCGCCTCCACCTGTTCAGCCGGTGCCTCCGCGACCGACTCAACGGCGACGGACTCTGCCGCGGGATCCTTGCTCTTCGCCTTTGCCTTGGCCTTTGGTTTCGCCTTACTCTTCGCCTTCGCCTTTGCTTTGGCCTTTGGCTTCGCCTTGCTCTTCGCTGTGGTTTTCGCATCGCTGCCAGCCGCGGCGGCGGCGCCGCGTCGCGGACGCTTTGGCACCCAGGCCAGTGGATCGGGTTCGCCGCCCGCGATTACTGAACCAACCGCAACGATCTCAGGAAGCGTTACGCGCGCCCCACACTTGGTGCAGACGCCGCCTTCGTCGTCTTTCCCGATCACAGCGCCACACTCGGCATGCGTTGCTCCCGTTGGGCGCGGTCGAATCGTCTTGCAGTCGGGGTAGCGGTTGCAGGAATAGAAGTAGGTCCCGCGCTTGTTGTTCTTCTTCGGCCCAAGCTTTCCGCCATGCTCAACGCCACACACAGGGCAGAGTGCATCGAACTCCAGCTTGAACTCTGCAGGTACCTCAGCCTTCGGAATGTAGCGGCACTCTGGATAGCGATCGCAGCCGAGGAACCAGCCGAAGCGGCTCCGTCGCTGCGCCATCTTGCCGCCATGCTCCGCGCCGCACATCGGACATGGGAGGCCGGCACCTTCAAGCGTTGGCGTGTCGCCCGATGGCGTGTCGTCGCCGATCACCTTCGAGAGCGACTTGCGCTCCGCATGTTCTGGATACAGGGTGCAGGCGAGATACCAGCCGAATCGTCCGAGGCGCTCCTCCATCGGATGCCCCTCCGAGCACTTCTCTTCGCTGGCACGGTTGCGGAACTCTCCAGCGCCGATTGACTGCGCCTTCTCAAGTACGAGTGGATCAAAGGTGCTCCAGAACTTCTGCAGCACATCGCGCCAGTTCGCGCGCCCCTCTGCGACGGCGTCGAGCTCCTCTTCCATGCCGGCGGTGAAGCCCAGGTCAACAAACGTCGCGAAATGTGTGGTGAGGAGGTCACAGACCGTTTCGCCAAGTCGCGTGGCGCGGAGGCGATTATCTTTGTCCCGGTCAACATATTCACGCTCTTGAATGCGCTCGATGATGGCGGCGTAAGTTGATGGCCGACCGATGCCGTGCTTCTCCAGCTCCTTGACGAGCGTTGGCTCGGTAAAGCGCGGCTCAGGCTTTGTCGCGTGTGGCACGCCCTCTACTGTTGCGACGTTCCCCTTTGAGCCCTCTGGTAGATCAGGAACCTTCGCCTCAGCGTCTTCATCCTCGTCGTCACGACCCTCGAGATAGACGGCGGTGAAGCCCGGCTCAAGGGTGCGCGTTGCAACTGTTTTGAGTCGATCGCTCCCTGCGCTCCAGATCAGCGTGGTGGAAGCAGAGATCTTGTCCGGCATCTGCGACGCAATCGTGCGACGCCAGATCAACGTGTACACCTTCAGCTCGCGCTCGTCGATGTATGGCGCGGCGAGTTCGGGGGTGAGGGCGAGATTCGTTGGGCGAATCGCTTCGTGGGCCTCTTGGGCGTTCTTCGACTTAGAAGCGTATTGGCGGCCACCTTCAACAAGCATTTCTGGACCGAAGCGTTCACGGATGACCGCCGCCGCGTCGCTGATTGCCTGCTGGCTCAGCGTTGGCGAGTCGGTACGCATATAGGTAATGAGACCGGTACGCTCGCCGCCGATCTCCACACCCTCGTAGAGTTTCTGAGCGAGCTGCATCGTGACGCGTGAGCGGAAGCCGTGCTTGCGACCCGCCTCCTGCTGCAGCGTTGAGGTGGTGAATGGCGGAACTGGGCGTTGCTTGCGTGTCCCCTCGCTGCGCTCCACAACGACGGCATCTGCGCCATCGAGTCGGGTCACGGCAGCTGCGGCTACCTCGGGGTCGAGCTCGAGAATCTCCCCCTTCTCGCCGATGAGCGTGGCCGGAACGACCATGTCACTCGCACTCGCAGGGCGAATCCCGATCTCCACCGTGGTGTAGTGGCGCGGGATAAAGGCGCGGATGGCCCGTTCGCGCTCCACCACCAGGCGAAGGGCGACCGACTGTACCCGTCCCGCTGAGAGCTTCGGCTTGACCAGTCGCGAGAGGAGCGGCGAGAGCCGGTACCCAACGAGGCGATCGAGAATGCGACGCGCCTGCTGAGCGTTAACGAGGTCGAGGTTGATGGCGCGGGGGTGGGCGAACGCCTCGAGGATGGCCCCCTTCGTGATCTCGCTGAAGGTGACCCGGTGGCGATCCGCCTCGGGGATACCGAGGGCCTCGGCCACGTGCCAGGCGATCGCCTCCCCTTCGCGGTCAAGGTCGGTTGCGAGCCAGACCGAGGTTGCCTTCTTGGCGGCACGAGTGATGTCATCAAGGCGCTTCTGCTTGTCTTCAATGATTTCGTAGACCGGGGTGAAGCCGTTCTCCACGTCGACCGCCATGCTCCCCTTCTTCGTCTTTTGGGGGAGATCCCGAATGTGCCCATAGGAGGCGAGCACGGTGTAGTCGGGGCCGAGATACCGCTCAATCGTCTGGGCCTTGGCCGGCGACTCGACGATAACGAGGTTGGTGGCTGCCTTTGTCATGGGCGAGAGCGTAGCACCGCCCCCAGAACGCGCCGCCAGCGCCCGCCGCGCTGCTCAATGAGCCCACGCAGGCTCAAGAGGGTCAGGGCCGCTACCAGTGCGCCGGGCAATTCCCCCGCAAGGTCGCTTAGATCGCCCTCAACGACCCCTTCAGCCCCTGCCGCGTCCAGCCGCTGCAGGAGATCGCGCTGCAGGCCAGGCGGAAACTCTCCCGGAAGGGCCGTCGATGGGGTGGGCAGCTCGTGAAGGAGACCCCCGTGACCTTGCAAGGACAGTGCACAGACAGTGAGCCACGCATGGAGATCAGCGCTCCCCGAAATGAGCACGGGCGAGCGCTCTTCGGTGAGTCGCAAAGACAACTCCTGTGCTCGCTGTAGCCAGCGGAGCCCCCCTTCTGCCGTCTCTGCACCATAGGGGGCGCTCACAACCGCTACAGGGAGCCCAATTCCTACCGCTGACTCAGCGGTAATCAGCGCTCCAGAGCCCTCAGGTGCCTCCACGACGATGAGGCCATCGCAGAGCGCCGCCAGGAGATGGTTCCGGGCGGCAAAGCTCCAGGCGGCAGGCGGGGTTCCAACTGGGCGATCCGAGAGGAGGAGGCCCACCTGCTGGATCTGCTCCGCCAGGCGACGCGCGCCGTAGCGCAGCCCGAGCGGCGCAGGGCTAGGTAGGACGGCGATCGTCTCCCCTCCCGCCTCTACGGCGGCCTTATGGGCCACCTCGTCGATCCCCAGGGCGAGCCCTGAGACCACGCACCACCCCGATCGCGCCACCTCGAAGGCGATGCGCCGTGCGGCAGCCATGCCGTGCGGCGAGGGGCGCCTTGTGCCAACGATCCCAATCGAGGGGCGCTCAAGCACCTCCACCCGCCCCAGCGCCCAGAGCGAGCGACGCCGATCAGCATCCGGGGCTAGCCCGAGCGGCTCACTGCGCCGGTCGGGGATTCGTGGGTCGCCGGGGCGCAGCGTTACCGCGCTCACCAATGATCACCATGGAGATGGATCGCCTCGGCCACATCAGCGTCGCCCACGATGTCGCGGCCATCAAGGAGTGCCACCACCGTCGCAACCCGCTCGATCTGACTCCATGCGCGTACCCCAAGACCCTCAACGCTTCGACGCGTTGCAGGGGTCATCGCATCGGCACGATCCAGTCGCTGCGCGAGAGCGGCTCGAACCGACGTCGCCCGTTCCCGCGCTGTGAGCGTGGAGATTCCGCCGGGCGGGAGCTCCGCAAGGGGCGTGATCGGCCGTGCCAGCCGCACCCGCAACGGGAATCGATCACGTATTGGTGCCGAGAGTGAGAGGCTTCCTCGGCGTCGCGCAGATGGATGGCAACGACAGGTCCCACTCGGCTGCTCCAGCTCGCCGCAGCCACACGGATTCCCCGTGGCTACCACGATTGCATCCGCTGGGAAGCGGATCGAACGCCCGGCGCGAACTAAGTCCACGCTCCCCCGCTCTAGAGGTTCGCGTAACGCCTCAAGCGCATCACGCCGGAATTCACCAATCTCATCAAGCACCAAGAGGCCGCGATGTGCCCAAGTGAGCTCGCCTGGCGTCATGCGTGGCCCACCACCAATGAGCCCCGCCACCGTGATGTCGTGATGCGGTGACCGCAACGGCGGACGCCGAACGTCCTTCGTCGCGTGTCCACCTGCAGAGGCGATCGCTGCAACCTCGCTCTGCTCTTCCAACGAAAGATTCGGCAAGATCTCGTGCAGTGCACGGGCCAGCATTGACTTACCTACTCCCGGGGGGCCCTCAAGCAGAATTGGAAATCGACCGCACGCTGCGATCAAGATGGCGCGCGACGCGATTGGTTGGCCGCGAATAGCTGCCAACTCGTAGGAGACCGAATCGTTCACCACAGGCGATATCGAACTCACGAGCAGCCGTGCGCCAACTCCCGCTCCCCTAGTGACAGCAGTGGCAGCGTCCGCCAGGTTCTCAATGGGAATCGCTTCATCCCCAGAAACGCCGGGCAGCATCGCCACGCTCGTAGGCAACAACACCTGATACCCGAGCGAAAGCAGCGGTAAGGCGAGAGGGAGTGCGCCAGGAACGCTGCGCACCCTGCCATCCAGTGCGAGCTCACCGATTGCCGCCAGCTTCCTCTCTCCACGATGCTGAATCTGCCCGCTCGCAAGCAGAATGCCAATGGCGATTGCTAAATCAAATGATCCACCGCTTTTACGTAAGTCAGCCGGTGCGAGATTGATCGTGATCCTACGTGCGGGCCAGATGTATCCGGCGGAACGGATTGCGGAGCGGATCCGCTCGCGCGCCTCTCCAACAGCGGCATCGGGGAGTCCTACGATCCGAGTTGCAGGGATACCAGGCGCAACGTCGACCTCGACCTCGACAGGAACTCCCTCAATGCCGACCAGTGCGGTAGAGGCAACAGAGGTTGGCATGGAGTAAGGGTTGCAGCGGGAGCATACCGTTCGCGTAGCGCTGAGTTAGAGGTTGGCGGCTACCTTCGCGATCGTGTCGATGAGTCGCGCCGACCATCCTTCAAGTTCATCTCTGCGACGGAGCGCTTCACTCACTGGAACGAGGGAGCCTGCAAGCTTGTGCGTCTCACGAATGTGAATGTCGGGAGAGGTCAGCGTGGCAATGAAGACGACGCCGAGATGCACCCGACCAACATCATCCCCATCATCATTGAGGAGCCCGACCGGCGCAAAGGTTGGCAGCGATGGCGTTGCCACCTCTTCCACCCACTCGCGGGTGAGTGCGGCCATGATCCCCCCGTCGGAGGGCGAGATATGCCCTCCCACGCCAAATGAGGCACGGCCGTGCAGGCGCTTGTCACTACCGCCAGCAAGGCGGTCCATCCAGAAGAGCTGCGTATCGCTCGCAGGAACCCCCTCGGGGCGATAGAGGGCTACCGCATAGGGAATCGGCTGCTTCCAAGAGGGGTCCAACTCGAGTTCGCGGCGCGGTCGTGCCTGCGCTACTCCGTCGAGACGCGCGATCTCTCGCTCCCCCTCCTCGGGGCTGCTGAAGGCGCGGAGACCAGTCCAGGGGCCAGATGGAAGTGCAAGGTCGCGAGGGATACCGAGGATCTCTTCGTCGGCGCCCTTCGCCAGAGGGTCGGCGCTCACTCGCTCTCCGTAAGTACCGCGCGCGCGGCGGCGAGGCGCCCCTCCAGGTCTGTGCGACCGATCACTGGATCGTTCTCCGCGGCGGCCAAGCGCGCATCCCACTGTTCCAAGATGAGGCGCAACGCCTTCAGGCGGCGGCGAACCTCACGCGCGTTCGTCGCCAGAATGTCGGCACCCATCGCCTCCGAGCCACGAGCGAGGCGCGTGGCCGAGAGCCAGCCGGTGCTGGCGAGTAGGTGCGAGATCTTCCATCCATCGGGGGCATCGGCGGCATCACCAAGCGCTACCGCCTCTACCAGCGCTGCGGCAAGGAGAAGCGGTAGGTGGCTGACCGCAGCGGTCGCAGCGTCGTGCAGCTCAGCTTCAAGGATCACCGGACGCGCTCCACAACTTGTAGCAAGACGCTCTACGAGTGCGGCAGCGCCACCACCATTAGCGCCGGGGACAACCACCCATGGGCGACCCAGAAAAAGGTTAGCGTCCGCTGCGGCGAAACCGGTCTCGTGGCTCCCCGCCATTGGGTGACCGCCGCAGAAGCGAATGTTGCGCGCCGCAGCCTCGCGCGCGATCCACACCTTTGTTGAGGCGACATCAGTAACTACTGCCCCGTCGGCGAGGCGACCAGATCGGCGACAGATCACGAGCTCATCAAGAATCGCTGTCATTGCGATGGGCGGCGCGCAGAGGATCACGAGGGCTGCGCCATCTACCGTCTCGGCGATTGAACGCCCAACGGTATCAATGACGCCAGCGGCTAACGCCTCGCGTGGTCCGGTCTGTGATGGGGTCCATGCGGCAATCTCGAGGCCGCTCTCATCGAGTGGGCCAACGGAGGCAGGGTCCTCGCGCAGTGCACGTGCGATGGAGCCACCGATCAGACCGAGCCCGAGGAGCGCTACCTTCACGGGCAATCAGCCAACGGTGGCGATGGCGTCGAGTGCGCGAATGACGGCGCGAATGCCGCCCTCAAAGTTGCCAAGATCCATCGACTCATTCGGCGCGTGTGCATTGTCGTCTGGTGGTGTGAAGCCGAGCAAGACGACTGGGAGGCCGAGCTCCTTCTGGAAGAGCGCAGCGATTGGAATAGAACCACCCTCGCGGATGTAGAGCGGCGGCACACCGAAGGTCGCCTCTAGGGCCCCTGCTGCGGCGTTGAGGTATGGATCACCGAGCGGCGTGAGGAAGGCATCACCATTGCCCAGGTTCTGCACCTCTACCTGCAATCCGGCAGGGGCAGCGGCGCGAAGTGCCGCCTCAAGCTGCCGACTGATCTTCTCTGGGTCTTGCGCGGTGACAAGACGGCACGAGATCTTCGCGTGCGCATGCGCGGGGATGATCGTCTTCGAGCCATCGCCCATGAAGCCGCCCCAGATGCCATTCACATCGAGCGTTGGGCGCCCGCCGCGTCGCTCAACGGTCGAGAAGCCGCTCTCCCCCGCCGTAGCGGTGGCGCCAATGCCTGCGAGATATCCGGCTTCGTCGAACGGCAGGGCCGCAAAGGCGGCACGGTCGGCTGGTGTCAGCTCAACGACATCGTCGTAGAAGCCAGGCACAGTGATGTGGCCGTTGGCATCATGCAGCGAGGCGATCATTGCAGCGAGTGCGTTGGCGGGATTGACCACGGAGCCGCCGTAGCTCCCCGAGTGCAGGTCGACGTCGGAGGCGCGTACGTCTACCTGAATGTAGGTGATACCGCGGAGTCCCACCGTGAGTGCCGGGCGATTCCCATCGAAGAAGCCTGAGTCGCTGATGATCACAGCGTCGCCGCTGCATCGCTCTGGATTCGCCGCCATCCACGACTCGAGGTTGACGGAGCTCGACTCCTCTTCCCCTTCAAAAACGTACTTCACGTTCACTGGCAGGGTGCCACGCGTCGTCACGAGCGCCTCGAGGGCGCTGAGGTGAATCACGATCTGACCCTTATCGTCGGCAGAGCCGCGTCCGAGCATGCGTCCGTC
>CANKMK010000004.1 GCA_947483025.1 Chloroflexota bacterium
CTCCAAGCGCCGAGAGGTTGAGGTGCGTCAAGATGCGCTGTGGGGACCAATCACAATTCTGCAGGGGGTGAGCGAATGAGCGAAGAGGGACAGAGCGTTGCCGCAGCGCCGTGGGTAGCCACGGTCGAAGACCTTGAGGCTCTCCTCTTTGTCGTCGACCGTCCGATTACCCGGCGAGAGGCCGCGAAGCTGCTTGAGGCGTCTAAGGGTGATCTTGATCGCCTCGTAACTGCGCTCACCGAGAACCTTGCGCAGCGCGGAATCACCCTGATCACCCATGGAGACGAGCTCCAACTCGCCAGCGGCGCGGAGCAGGCCCGAGCGGTCCTCGCCTGGGTTGGCACTGGCGGCTCTGACCTCACGGCGGCCCCACTCGAGACACTCGCCGTTATCGCGTATCGCCAGCCAGTAACCAAGGGCGGCATTGAAGAGATTCGCGGCGTCGACGCGGACTACGCGCTGCGCGTGCTCCTGGAGCGCGGGCTCATTGAGGAGGCCGGGCGTTTGGAGACTGCCGGACGCCCAATTCGCTACGCGACCACGCTTGAATTCCTTCGCCGATTCGGTCTCGGATCGCTCGCCGATCTGCCCGCACTTGAGGGCGATGCCGAGGCACTGCGCCACATGGACTTGCGCAGCGAGGCCCTTGATTCAGCAGCATCTGGCGAATTGACGGATCCAGATTCCGATGCGCCGAGCACACCTGCGCAAGAGGACGCCGCAACTGACTGATCTGATTCGGGTCAACGTCCTCGTTGCCGAACGCTCTGGTCTCTCCCGTCGCGGTGCCGACACGGCCATCGCCGGGAACCGTGTCACGACAGCGGGGCGAGCCGTCGCACTCGGCGAGCGCCTGGATGCGCTGGCTCCACTCGAGCTAGATGGCAAAACTCTGGTAGCGAAGCCTCGGCCAACAGTAGGGAGCGGGGATGAACTGGGTGGCGCCGAAGTGTTCGCCTGGTACAAGCCTGTAGGCGTCACCACGACGCACGCTGATCCATACGCCACGGTGACGTTGCCACAAGCGCTAACGCCGGCGCTCGGCGCTGAACGTGCCGCGCGCATGCTCTCGATCGGACGACTCGATCGCGAGAGCGAAGGTCTCCTGCTCCTTACCGAGGAGCGGCGCGTTGTTTCTCCCCTGGCGCACCCTCGTGCCGGACTGCGCCGAGCGTACGCGGCGGCAACGAACGCCATGGTCGGTGAGGCGGAGTTCCAGCGGTTGCGTGCAGGTATTCGACTCACAGATGGCTGGGCACATGCCATCGAGGCGCGGGGCGTTCACCGCGACGATGATCTCCCAGAAGATGTTCGCTCGGGCGACATGGATCCTGGCCAGTGGAGTTTCATCTCCATCGGTGAGGGTCGACACCATGAGGTGCGCCGCCTCTACGGCGCAATCAGCCATCCAGTTCTGCGACTGATCCGCGTCGGGTATGGCCCGGTACGCCTTGGTGGACTTACCCCTGGTGAACTACGGCTCATCACCGAATCTGAACGCGCAGACTTGACGCGCGCTCTAGTTGCAGCCCCAAAGAGCAAGTCGCGGCCGGTCGCACCTGCGAGCAGATAGTGCGCATCGCCATCGATGGCCCAGCCTCTAGCGGCAAGAGCAGCGTTGGCCGACTTGTTGCGGAAGAGCTTGGCATCGGATTTCTTGACACAGGTTTGCTCTATCGGGCGATTACCCGGCGAGCAATCGACCTTGGCTGGTTCCCTGCGCCAACGACTGCGGCCGATGTGGCTGGCACTGCATATGATCAGGTACGTCGTGACCTTACAGAGTTAGCTCGCGCCACCGACGCGCAGGGGAGTGGATTGAGTTTCACCATGGCGGTCGGGGGCGTGTCTCTTTCGGAGACACAGCTTGAGGCTACAGACGTTGAGCTGTACGTTCCCGCGGTTGCATCCATTCCGAGTGTCCGAGATGCCCTCCGCGCGGTGCAGCGAAACGTTGCAGCCCGTGGTGGATCGGTCCTCGCCGGCCGTGACATTGGCACGGTCGTGCTCCCAGACGCAGAGTGCAAGATCTACCTCGATGCTACGGCGGAGGCACGGGCAGCTCGACGCTCCCTGCAGCGCGGCTATACGGTCGGCTCTGCAGAGCATCAAGCGATCCTTGCAAGCCTGATTGTGCGTGACGCAGAGGATCGGGCCCGCCCCGTAGCTCCGCTCATTGCCGCGGCGGATGCCATCACCATCCATACCGACGAGATGCTGCTTGCGGATGTCGTCAAACAGGTTGTGGCTGAGGCACGCAAGGTCACACGATGACGATGGAGCGTATTCCGCTCGGCATGCGCCTCTCGGAGCGCTTCGGCCGCTGGGCGATGCAGCGCTTGGCGGGCGAGATTGTCGTAAGCGGCCTGAATCGAATTCCAGCGACTGGGCCGGTGCTGCTCGCCTCAAATCACATCTCGTGGGTTGACCCGGTCCTCCTCGCTTGCTGGCTCACCCCAGCGACCGGTCGCCCGATGACCTGGATGGGGAAGGCGGAGGCGATGCGCTGGCCGCTGGTTGGCTGGTTCCTGCGGGTCAATGGTGTCTTTGGGGTGCGACGCGGTGCCGCCGACCTCGAAGCCTTCCGGCTGGCCGAACGAATTCTCAGCGAGGGGCGCATCCTTGGGATCTACCCAGAGGGGACACGCTCGCCTGACGGCATCCTTCGCCCCTTTCGCGATGGGGCCGCCCTCCTCGCGCTGCGGAGCGGAGTCCCTGTTCTGCCAGTCGCGGTCACGGGCACAGATGGTCTCTGGCGGAAGGGCTCTCTGATCCCGCGTCGCGTCCCTCGGGTCACGCTGACCATTGGGGAGGCGGTGGTGATTCCACGCGCCGAGGGGTCACGACCTGAGCTCTCGTCGGTGAGCGGCGCCATCCACGACGCCGTCGCGGCCCTCCTCCCTGAGGCGAATCGGCCCTAGGGGCGGGGTGGGCGATAATGCCCGCATGGGGAGTGTCGAGAACATCATCATCGCGAAGCGCACTGGCGTCTGCTATGGCGTCCGTGAGGCCATAGACAAGGCCAAGGTCGCCCGTGCCGCTGGGAAAGAGACCCACACCCTGGGGCACGTCGTACACAACGAAGGGCTGATCGCCGACCTGCGCGCACGCGGGATCGAGAACGTCGACCACCTCGATGAGGTTGCTTCGGGGACCGCTGTCGTCATTCGCGCCCATGGGGTTACCCCAGAAGTCCTCGGTCGTGCAGCAGAGCGCGGCCTTGAAGTGATTGACGGCACCTGCACCTGGGTAACGCAAGAGCATCGCGAGCTTGCTCGACTGGTAGAGGAGGGGTACGAGATCGTTCTCCTTGGTACGCCAAATCACCCGGAGGTTGTTGGCCTCCTTGGCTTTGCTCCAAACGCCATCCTTGTTGATGAAGAGGAGGACTGGGCAGCCATTCCGCGCCGCAAGCGCATGGCCCTGATTACGCAATCTACCCAACCACCGTGGAAGTTTGAGCGCTTGGCAGCGTTCCTTGTGTCGCGCTGCCACGAACTGAAGGTGATCAATACGGTGTGCCCAGTCACCATTCGCCGTCAGGAGGACACCATTGCGATCGCACGCGAGGTGCAGCTCATGATCGTCGTTGGCGGCACACGGAGCGCAAACACAAAGGAGCTCACGCGTCTCTGCGAGATCAGCGGCACACGAGCAGTGCAAATTGAATCAGCACAGGGGCTGACCGACCCGGCCCTCTTCACGAACGTGCATACCGTCGGTATCACTGGTGGAACGAGCACGCCCATCGAAGACCTTGAGCGCGTCGCGCTCAAAATTGCCGAACTTGGGGGTACCGACCGCGTCCGTGCGGATGCGGCCTCTATTGCTCGAGCAGCCCTAGAGGCCGCCGCCACGCCGCAGTACCGCACCACATCAATTACCAGCGGCACACCAGCATGAGCGAGGACGAGCTAGAGGTAGAGGTCGAGGTCGAAGCCTCACCGCGCCGGCTGCCGCTCGTTGCGCTGGTCGGTCGCCCGAATGTCGGAAAGAGCACGCTGTTCAATCGATTCGTTGGTGAACGACGTGCGGTCGTTGAAGATCGCGCCGGCACGACCCGCGATCGACTGATCGGCATCGTTGAGTGGAATGGGATGCGCTTCCGCGTAGTTGATACGGGGGGCATGCAGCCCGCGGTTGGCGATCCGATTGAGATTGGAGTGCAAGATCAGGCGCGCATCGCGGTTGATGCCGCCGACCTGATCCTTCTGCTCGTTGATGCAGCCACCGGTCCGAACCCTGGCGACGCGGAGGTTGCGCAGCTGCTGCGCCGCAGCGGTAAGCCGATCATCCTGGTTGCGAATAAGGCGGACAACATTGAACGCGATCGCGCCGCTCAGGAGTTCTCCATCCTTGGGTTTGATCGACTCCACACGGTGAGCGCGCAACACGGCATCGGTTCTGGCGACCTCCTTGACGTCATCGTTGAGCGACTCGAAGCGCTGCCAGAGGATGCGGGTAGCGCCTATGTCGAGGGCGAGGTAACCGTCGCGATCGTCGGTCGGCCGAACGTCGGCAAGTCGAGCCTCCTCAACAAGCTCATTGGAAGTGAGCGCACGGTAGTGAGCGCGGTGGCCGGCACAACCCGCGATGCCATCGACGAGACACTGCTGCATGCAGGGCGTCAGATCACCCTCGTCGACACCGCGGGTATTCGCAAGCGTGGCAAGGTTGCCTCGGGCCCTTCGGCAGACAAGTGGGCAACCGTCCGCTCCGTGCGCGCGCTCGATCGCGCCGATGTCGCCCTGCTGCTGATCGACGCGTCGACCGGTCTTCAGGCCCAAGATCTGCACATTGCTGGCTCAGTCATCGATGCAGGGAAGGGCCTCGTGCTGGTGTTGAACAAGTGGGACCTCATTGAGAAAGATGGCTTCACCTTCGACGAGATCGAGGGGAAGCTTCGTCGCCAGGCGCCATTCCTCGATTTCGCTCCACTCGTCTCGATCTCAGCGGTGACTGGGTTGCGCGCGACAAAGGTGCTCGACGCTGCGGTCGCCGCTGCCGACGCCCGGAATCTGCGCATCCCGACCGGCGTGCTAAATCGCCTGATCGCCGAAGCGGTAGCCCGTCAGGAGCCGGCTCACAGCGGCAGCAAGCGCCCAAAGATCCTCTACGCGGCTCAGGCCTCCACACCACCCCCAACCTTCGTCGTCTTCGCACGAAACGCCGCCCAGGTGCACTTCACCTGGCAGCGCTTCCTCGAGAATCAGATCCGTGAGAAGTACCCCCTCATGGGTACGCCGATCCGCATCGTCGTACGAGAGCGGGAGGCCGAAGAGGGGCGAGAGCGCGGACGCTCCTCGAAGTCAACGAAGCGGGCACCCGCAAAGGCGAAGCCAGCCTCACGCGCATGAGCACCATCCGCATTCTCGGCGCAGGCGCATGGGGGACCGCCCTTGCACTCCTCTGGAGCCAAGAGCAGGGCGAGGGGCGCCCAGCCCCGGTTGTTGAACTGCTCGCTCGAACGGCCGACGAGGCGGCACTCCTTCGCAGCGCCCGCATCAACACGCGACGTCTCCCTGGCATCGAATTGCCCGCGGCGATCAACATCTTCAGCACCACCGACCTCCTCGCTTCGCTGAGTGCCGAAGACACTTTTGTCGTAACAGTTCCCTCCGCGGAACTCGATCCAGCAACAGCCAAGCAGATTGTGCAGGCCGCCGGAGAGGCCCCCATGGTCATCGCTTCAAAAGGACTGTCGCTGAATGGCGCTCGGCCGTCAGAGCTCCTAATCGCTGCTGGCGCAGACGCGGAGCGTCTCGCAGTCTTGTCTGGCCCAAACCTCGCCAGCGAGATTGCGATTGGCAAGCCGGCAGCAGCGGTGCTGGCGGGGCCAACGCAGCTTGTCGAATCGCTGCGCACGCGGCTGGTGCGACCGACACTCCGTCTCTACAGCACCGATGACGTGGTCGGCGTTGAGATCAGCGGTGCACTGAAGAATGTCATCGCCATCGCCGTGAGCGGCGTTCGCGCGCTCGGATACGGTGAGAATGCTGCGGCGGCGCTCCTGTCGCGTGGCGTTGCTGAGATGGCGCGCCTCGCGGAGGCATGCGGTGGCCGCACCGAGACCGCCTGTGGGCTCGCCGGTGTTGGCGACCTCGTGGTGACTTCGTCGAATACCGGTTCGCGCAACGCAAAGCTCGGTGCGCTCCTCGCCAGCGGCATGAGCGTGCAGGCTGCCGTCGACAAGATTGGCGCAACGGTGGAAGGGATCGGGACGGCACACGGTGCACTGCAGCTCGCAGCTGCGCACAAGTTGGAGATGCCGATCACCGCAGCAGTCGTTGCGGCACTCGATGGGGGAACCACCATTGAGGCCCTTGCGCGTGCGCTGCTCGGTCGCTCACCAGCGGGGGAGTGGCGCTAGCCTTCCTGATAGACTGCCGAAACTTTGGACCCACTCGGGGCGTAGCGCAGCTTGGTAGCGCGCTTGCATGGGGTGCAAGAGGTCGCTGGTTCGAATCCAGTCGCCCCGACCACATCTTGAGCAATAGAAAAGGCCCGGGGTTTCCCCCGGGCCTTTTCCTGTATCCGAACCCGACGGTTTCCCATCGGAAGGGGATTACTTCGAAGAACCGTTCTTCAGGGTTGCGATCTTCCAGATGAGGAGACCGTAGCCCGGCTTGGCCAGGATGTCGGCAATCGTGTATCCGACCTGCTTCAGCACGAGGCCGTCCTGGGCCGTAAGGCCAAGGTTGCCTGCGATTGCTGGAAGAAGGTAGGCGATTGGGTAGACGCCCCACGTCGCGATAAGCACGACGCGAAGGATCTTGAAGATCCCCTGGATGTCCTTGCTCTGCTTCTTGATCGAGGCATCGATGCCGCCGAACAGGTCGCGGAGGATCAGGACGAAGAAGACTGAGCTGATCGCGCCCCAGATGGTGCGCGGTGAAGCCAAGTCAACCGACGTGATGTTCGTCATCTCGCCGACGTAGCCCGTTGCGATCATCAAGAACGCATAGAGCACGTTTCGCTTGATGAGCGTGCTCTCAAGCTTCTTGTCGAGCTTGAGTACGAGCACGAGCTCAGCAACGAGGAGTGGCACCGTCAGGAGCCAGTCCACGTATCGATACGCCTCGTTGAACGGAACTGCTCCGCCCGAGGTGCCGAAGGCAACCCACGAGTCGAAGATTCGGATGTAGTGGTAGAACGCGATCAGCACAACTACGGCTGAGAGCGTAACCGCCATCCGGTTCCCCTCCTTCAGAGCTCCGCGTGCGGAGACGAAGAAGAAGAAGCTTGCGCCCATCGCCGCGATGGCGAGGGACATAAAGTTGTAGACCAACTGATAGGCATCTGCTGCGCTCATCAATGGACCTCCCTTTTTGCTTCTGCGACCTCTTCGGGTCGCTGTGGATAAGTATCGCAAGTTTTGGGACCAGATGTTGCGATACCGCAATGTTTCGCAACTGTTACAAGATTCTGTAACAAACAACACTTTCCACGGGTCCGCGGGAGGCGCTAGGCTGCGAGGGAGGGAAAGGGAGGAGCCATGCCAGCGATCACAGAGCTCACACGCATCGAGCCGGTCCACTTGGCACGCCTGGAGGCGCACGGGATCTTTACCACGGGCCTTTTGCTTGAGCGCACTGAGACCCCAACCCGGCGCCAGACCCTGGCAGACCAGACCGATGCTTCGACCGCCGACGTTGCTGAGTGGCGTGATGAAGCGCTCCTGCTCAATCTCGCCTTCCTGGGGCCTGCGGAGCACGAGCTTCTGGCTCAGGCAGGCTTTGGTGGCGTCGAAACCCTCGCTGCAGCCCCGTGGGAGCAGTTCCAGGCTGCGGTGATCTCAACCGCACAGACACTCGGCCTCCCGCTCCCTGACCCGCTCTCACTCCGCTCGTGGTGGGAGCAGGGGCAGGTCCTCGCCGACGCGTGAAGCCCCTCCGCCGCCTCTTGCGGCGGCTCCTCCTCGCCCTCGCCTCAGCAGCCCTGGCGATTGGCGCAACGACAGCCATCTTCCTCACCCCGCCGGTCGTGCACCCCCTCTTGTCGGTGAGCGACGCCCATATGGTGCTCGGGGTGGAGCCGAAGGTTGCTGAGGCCCTCTCAGACGCCCTAGTAGGGGACCTGCTCACAGACGGCGCCTTCGACGCCCCGCTCGGCGACAGACCACTTCTCTCGGCGGGAGAGCGCTCCCACCTTGCCGATGTCGGCAGCCTCCTACGAGCCGTACTGGTTGCTGGCCTCGGCGGGCTACTCGTGTTGGCCCTCGCCAGAGCCCGCCGTCGCGCCTGGCTTCGCGTGGCGATTCGTGACGGCGCAGCACTCATCGCGGGCGGAGCTCTCTTGGCCGCCGCCGCCTTCGCGCTGGCCTTTGATGCCACGTTCTCCTTCTTCCACGGCCTCTTCTTTGCCGCTGGCACCTGGACCTTTAATCCCGCCACGGACCGGTTGGTGCAGCTCTATCCCGAGCCCTTCTGGGTTCTGGCGGCGCTCCTCTTCTGCCTGGTGCTCGCGGTGGGCTCGTTCACTGCCTATCGCATGACCGCGCGAACAAGGTGATGGGCGCGCTCTACCTCGCCGTCATCGGGCTTTCGGCGATCGGTGTGCACGGCCTGGTTAAACGCTTCTCGCTACCGGTTTCTCGCCACGTGCTGCTTCCGGTCACGGTCGTCACCACTGTGGCCTTCCTGCTCGTTGATGCGGTCGGAATCTGGCGCGGCTGGTTTGCGACACCACTCTCGTCGACGCTGCTGATGCTTCCTGGCCGCGGTGCACTTGATGCAGGGCTGCCGATTGAGGAGGTTGCACTCCTTGCAGCACTCGCCGCTTTGGTGGTGGTGCTAATGAGCATTCGCAGGCCTCGCCCGATGAAGGGGGAGGGAGAGCTCTCGTTGCAGCGCATCGGTGCCGCCGCCCTTTGCGGAACGCTCGTCACAGCCGGGGCGCTCGTCGCAAACATCGGCGGCGAATACACAGCGGCCACCGCAGGGCTCGCCGCAGGAGCACTGCTGCTGACCGCACCACTCCTTGCTCGCAGCCACGCGAGTCGCTTGAGCGTTGCAATCTTCTTGGGGCTGACGCTCGTCTTCGACAACATCATGTGCGCAGCAGGTCTCTTTCACTATGCCAGCGCACCGCGCTCGGGGGTGATGCTGGGTTACGCGCCGGTCGAAGATATCCTCTATGCAGCGGCGTTTGTGCTCTTCGCTGTGCAGCTCACAGCATCCGCACGTGCAGCGAAGGGGCGCTGGTGGCGGTTGCTGCTGGCCTCCCGCCCTGTTTCGTGGATCAACACCGCGCTCCCATTTGCGGGGGGTGCACTCGCAGCTGGAGCGGGGGAGGCCGTTGGCGCGTGGTTCCTGCCGCTGGTGATCTGGTGGGGCGTTGCGTACAACCTGTATCTCTATGGGGTCAACGATCTCTATGACCTAGCGACAGATCGCAAGAATCCGCGCAAGGGTGGCGCTGAGGGTGCTCTTCTGCAGGACGGTGATCTGCCAACGCTCCGGTCGCTTCTTCTCGTCTCATCATGCACAGCGGCGCTCTTCTTGCTGACGGGTACCAATGCGGTGCCGATCGCCTGTCTCATCGGCATCGTCTTTGCCACCATGTACAGCGCACCGTGGTTCCTCCGCGCTCGCGCGATTCCGATCTTCGACGCGGTCATCTCTGCCACGCACTTTGTGGTCCCTGCGGTTGCCGGGCTTGCACTGGGCGGTAAGTTTCAGCAGGCCTGGGTTGCGCCGCTCGCCGCCTTCTTCTTCTGGAACATGGGGAGCCATGTGGTTGGAGCGTTGCAAGATGTCGATGCGGATCGCCGTAGTCGGATTGCTACGGTCGGAACACTTCTCGGCGTTCGTGGCGGGGGCCTCTTCGCCATCTCGCTTTATGCAGTGGCGGGGCTCTTGCTGCTCGTACAAGGCGAACCGCTCCAGCGCATCGGGGCGCTCTTGCCGCTTGCGAGCATCCTCTCGCTCCTACCGCTGATCGCAGGCCGCCCAACCCATGAGGCGGCACGCGCCGCATGGCGCCGATTTATGTTGCTGAATCTCTTCCTTGGCGCTGGTGCCGCCATGTTGATCATCCGTAGCCTCGTCGGCGCTGCGTAGTACTACTATGCCCAGATGAGTGATACGCCGCGCACGATTCTGGTGCTCACCGTCAGCGATTCGATCCATGCTGGCGAACGGGAAGACAAGGCGGGCACCCTCGCCGCTGCAGCCCTCGTAGCCCACGGCTGGGAGGTGCAGCGTGCACAGGCACCCGACGAGCTGGATGCCATCCGCGCGGCGCTTGAGCAGCACATCGGCACCGTTGACGTCATCTTGACCGCTGGCGGAACGGGGCTGAGCTCGCGCGATGTCACCCCAGATGCGACTGCCCCGCTCCTGGAGCGGGTGATTCCAGGGATCCCTGACGCGATTCGCATGCTCGGGCGCTCCCAGACGCCTGCGGCGATCCTTTCGCGCGGTGTGGCGGGCGTGGCGAAGGGGACGCTCATCGTGAATCTCCCGGGAGGTAGTGGTGCCGTACGCGACGGCCTGGCCATCCTCCTCCCCGTACTTGAGCACGCCAGCGACGCAATCGGCGAGCGCGACCGCTCCTAGTCAGGCTCGGCGACGGGCTTCGCCCACAAGATCGTGTGTAGACTCTCCCCAGCACCGCTACCTGCGGTGGCCCCGCGTCTTGCGGAGCAGAGGTGAGGAGGAGCGAGGGTGCGTTGCCCGTCGTGCAAGGAGCCGGATACGCGCGTCGTTGATTCGCGCGACCTCGATGACGGCGCCGTCATTCGTCGCCGCCGCGCCTGTCGCATCTGTGGCACCCGCGTCACCACCTACGAGCGCGCCGAACTCGCCAAGCTCTACGTGATCAAGCGTTCCGGCGAGCGTCAGGAGTACGACTCACAGAAGCTTCTCGAAGGGCTGCGCCGTGCGCTCACTCGTCGCCCGGTGCCCGTTGATGCCCCAGAGCGCGCCGTTGAGGCGATCGAGGTGCAGATTCGAGCGAGCGGCGCCACCGAACTCTCCTCTGCGCGCATCGGCGCATTGACGATGGCGGCGCTTCGCGAGATTGACCAGATCGCCTACATCCGCTTCGCGAGCGTGTATCAGTCGTTTGAAGACCTCGAAACATTGAAGCGTGAAGTAGATGAGCTGCTCACCGAGAAGAGCGCAGGGAAGGGGAAGCGTCGCATCCGCGCCGTGGAGGCCGAGGTATGAGCGTGCTCTCTGACCGCGACATTCTGACCGCCATCTCGGCAGGCGAGATCGCGATTGCGCCATTTGATGAGGTAGATGTGCAGCCGGCCTCGGTCGACCTTCACCTCGACGGCACGTTCCGTGTCTTTCGCAACAATCGGTACGGATTCATTGACCCGCGCGTAGAGCAGCCAGATCTCACCGAGATTGAACGCGTTGCCGATGGGGAGCAGTTCATGTTGCATCCAGGTGAGTTTGTGCTCGGCCAAACGCGCGAGAAGATTTCGTTAGGGAACTCGCTGCTCGGACGGCTTGATGGCAAGTCGTCACTCGGGCGACTCGGTCTGCTGATTCACTCCACCGCTGGCTACGTCGATCCAGGTTGGGTCGGGAACCTCACGTTGGAGCTGGGCAACGTTGCTCGTCTCCCAATTGCGCTCTACCCAGGGATGCGCATTGGCCAGATCTCGTTCCACCGCATGTCCTCAGAGGTTGATCGTCCATATGGGAGCAGCGAGCTGCGCAGCCGCTACCAGGGCCAAACAGAGCCAACAGCATCCGCAGCGCACGTTGGCTTTGATGATGAGCAACAGGCGCAGGACGGAGCGAGGGTTACCAAACCTCGTGACTGAACGTCGCAGCATTGAACTGGGTGGCATCACCGTCGACCTACTCCGCATCGGAACCTTCTGGAGCGATGCAGGGGCAATCTTCGGCCCAGTGCCCCAGGAGACCTGGGCGCCGATGGTCGCGAACGAACTTGATGCGCGATCCCGCCTCTTGCAGGCGCTCAATATTCTGCACATCAGCGATGCCAGCGGTGGGGTGCTTCTAGAGACTGGAGCAGTGCCAGCAGGCGCGTACGTGAGCGATGCGGATACCGATTCACGCTCTGCTCGTGAGGCGTTGGTCAGCGCTGGAATCGATGTGGAGCGCATCGCCAGCATTGTGCCGAGCCACCTGCACCGCGATCATGCCGGCGGGCTTGTTGACCAGCACGGCGACGCTGCGTTTCCCATGGCCCAGATCGTTGCCCCCGAGCGCGAGATCGCGGCGGTGGCGAGTGGGTCGCTTCGTGCACGCGCCGCCTACGACGTTGCCGGTCTGACGCGACTCTTTGGCGCCACAGCGCCGCGCTCATTCGACGGCGCCCTCGACCTAACTCCAACGATCTCGCTGCGCCGACTGGGCGGCCACACACCAGGCTCCCAAGCCACGATTGTGCGCGGGCGCGAACGCACCCTCCTCTTTCTCGGAGACCTCTTCATGCGCCCCTGGCAGGCGAACCCACGCTGGGTGACCGCGTACGACGACGAGGCGTGGGTCTCTGTTGATGCGAAGGCCTCCATCTTTGCTGAGGCGGCGGCGGGTGAGTGGCTGGTGGCTATGAGTCACGAGGTGCAGGCGCCAGTTGGCCGGATCGTTGCCGACCGCGACCGCTTCCGGTTCGTTAGCGAGTAGGGAGCAGCTCCTCGACCAGTGCGGCGGCCGCCTCGCGCGTTAGTGGCCCCGTCACGACGCGAAGGACGCGCCCATCAGCATCGAGAATCAGTTTGGTTGGGATCCCACCAGCTCCAGCGGCGCGGAATAGCTCACTGTTCACGTCGACCAGGAGTAGGTAGCCGAGCTGGTAGCGCTCGGCATACGCCGCAACGGTGGACGAGAGTTCGCCGACCGAGATGCCAATCACCTGAAGACCGCGATCACCGTACGTCGCAGCGAGCGTGCGCAGCACGGGAGTCTCCTGCTGGCAGGGCGGGCACCAGGTGGCAAACAGGTCAACGATCACCAGTCGTGCGGCGGGTAGTGCCGCCTGTGCGTCTGCAAAGACACCTCCACCCGCGACCGGCTGCGCTGCAGGGATCCTGAACGTTGCGCCAACCTCAATCCCCGTGGCGTTTGGATCAACGATGTAGAGGTCGCTCGGCGTTGTGGCGCCTGCTGGGATATTCGTTCGTGACAGCAGCA
>CANKMK010000005.1 GCA_947483025.1 Chloroflexota bacterium
TCCGCGGCGACGGGGCTCGGCCTCGGCCCGCTCCGCAGCGCCCTAGAAGAGGCGCTACAGCGCCAAGGCACTCCTGTAGACCTCCGCCTCCCATATACGGCGGTGGGGGAGGTTGAGGCGATTCGCGCCCGAGGTGGCATCCAGGTGGCCTACGACGAAGACGCTCTTCATGTCACAGGTTTTGCCGCACCCGAGATGGCCAGCGAACTGAAACGGCTGAAGCGCAACTCGACAGCGAAGCTGCTCTAAGCCAAGAGCTCAGCCCGGCGCATTGCCAGAGGGGACAGTTATAGGAGGTGGCTCCGCGCTGGGGCTCTCTCATCTTGGTTCCGATAATGATAGTTATGTGACGAAGCAGGCTGGGCGCTGAGCACGGAACGTCGCTATCCTCCCCCCATGCGGATTGAGTTCATCGCCCAGGCCGGAGTCAAGATCCACACCGCGCACGGCTCAATCCTGTGTGATCCCTGGTTCAATCCTGCGTATTACGCGGGCTGGTTCCCGTATCCCCGGAATGACAAGCTCGACCATGCCGCCCTAGGCGCGACCGACTACCTCTACATCAGCCACCTGCACCGGGATCACTTCGACCCTGAGTGGCTGAAGACCTACTGCAACAAGGACGCGGTGGTCATCCTGCCCGCCTACCCACTCCCGGAGCTCAAGGAGGCACTCCAGGGGCTCGGATTCCATACGTTCATCGAGACGCAGTCGGGCGTCCCAGTGCGCCACGGGGGCCTCAGCATCGTTGTGGAGGCCCTCACAGCCCCCACGGACGGTCCAATTGGTGATTCCGCACTCCTCGTCGACGACGGCGAAGAGCGCCTCCTGAACCTCAATGACAGCCGCCCTACTGATCCAGACCGCCTCCTGGTGCAAGGGGCGATCGACATCTGTCTCCTGCAGTTCAGCGGTGCGATCTGGTATCCCATGGTCTATGAGATGCCGGCGAAGGCTGCTGAGGCGCTCGCCAAGAAGAAACGCGCCGCACAGTTCACCCGTGCCGCCCGATACGTGGAGATCATTTCGCCTCGTGTGGTGATCCCATCGGCGGGACCCCCCTGCTTCCTCGACGATGAGCTCTTCCGCTGGAATGACGTCAACGACGCCGAGGATTCGATCTTTCCCGACCAGCGATTCATGGTTGAACGCCTGCAGGCTGAGGGCCAGGCGGCCGTTCTGATGCTCCCAGGGAGCGTCGGAGCGTTCAACGCTGACGGCGTCTTCGATGTGCAGCACCTCAAGGGGGATCTGTCTGTGCAGGATGTCTTTGCGAACAAAGAGGTGTATTTGCGCAGATACGCAGCGGACATGGCTCCTGTCATTGCGGCCGAAAAAGCATCGTGGGAAGGTCCCCGAAGCAACCTCGTCCCCGAAATGAAGGCGTGGTTTGAGCCACTCATGGCGCTCGGACCGCGCGTGTGTGATGGAATCGGCACTGCGGTCAAGATTCAGACCGATGACGAGGCGATCATCCTCGACTTCCCGGAGCGGTCCGTCGTTGCCGATGACGGCCGGGAGGTTGATTTCCGGTTCACGATCCCCCGCTCCCTCCTCGACCACCTGGTGCGCACGCGCACAGATGACTGGGTCAACAGTCTCTTCCTCTCGCTGCGCTTCTCAGCGTGGCGCAAAGGTGCCTATAACGACTACGTCTACACCTGGTTCAAGTGCCTCTCCACGGCACGGATCCAGTACGCCGAGGGCTTCTATGCCGAGAATGGTCCAACCGAGGGGACGTTCGACCTGACTGGGTGGCAGATTCAGCGGCGCTGCCCACATATGAAGGCCGACCTCACCCGCTTTGGAACCACGGATGGCGAAACGCTGACCTGCAGCATCCATGGGTGGCAGTGGGATCTTGCGACCGGGCGCTGCTTAACCTCCGACGGCCACCCCCTCTTCTCGCGGCCACAAAGTGACGAGGCGAAAGCGCTCGCGGCCACAGCTGCAACGCAGCCACCACCAGGTCCTGACGCCGCCGCCGGCTCACCAGAGGGCGCCTAGTCCCCTCCCCCGCCTCACCAGCCCCTGGCTACGAGGTTGTGCCGAGTCCTCGGGCCAGCGCCTTGGCGATCTCTGTTGATCGCCCACCACCCATGACCAGAACGACCGTCTCAGGGGTGATGGTCGGGAGGAGGGCCGCTGCGGTCTCCAGGACGGTGCCTGGCGCGGTTGCTGGCGTGCCCATCGCTGTGATCCGATCGGCAAGATCAGAAGCCGCGACGCTCGTAGTGTCGAGATCGCGCACGGCAAAGATTTCAGCAACAGCAACACGGTCGGCAGCACTGCACGACTTCGCGAGACCTTCGAGCAGCGCAGCGGTCCGGTGGTACGTGAGCGGCTCAATGGCGAGGAGAAGTGTTCGATTCGGATATCGCTGTCGAACGGTCGCGATCGTGGCGTCAATGGCGGTTGGGTGGTGGCCGTAGTCGTCAAGCACGGTAATCGAGCCGTGGTCATAGAGCACCTCCATCCTTCGACCAACGCCACCAAAGGAGAGGAGTGAGCGCGCAATCCCATCGGCGCTACCGCCAGCACTGGCGGCAAGCGCGGCAACGCCGAGGCCGTTTGACGCGTTGTGCGCACCGAAAAGACCGATTGGGAGGACGCGGTTCAAGAGATCGCGCAGGGCCGGCGCTGCAGCTGCAGCGCGTTCAGAGAGGTGCCCAATGGTGATCGAGAACGCCCCCTCCCCTCGGGACGTTACCGTAGCGTGGAGATCTGCATCGTTGGCATCCGGTGCTTCCGATGCAGAAAAGGTGTACACGCTGCTGGAAGCTCCGGCAGCAAGCAGTGCTGCAAGTTCCGCGCCACCCTGATCCCCGCTGTTGATGAATACGGCACCACTCTTTGCTGGATAAGCGGCCCAGCGTGCAAACGTTTCCACAGCGGCGCGACGGTCGGCGAAGATGTCGGGATGATCCCAATCCACGTTGAGAATGAGCGCCCGATCAGCGTAGTAGGTGTCGAAGTTGCCGCCGTACTCGTCTGCCTCTACGAGGAAGCCTGGGTCGCTGCTGATGTGAACGGGCGAACCGGGAGGCGTGCCGAGCTCCCCAGTGAGTGGGCCGCCGACGAACGCTGATGGGTTGATACCAGAACGGATAAGCGCATCAAGAACCCATCCGGTCGTCGTCGTCTTTCCGTGCGTGCCGCCTACACCGATCAGCAAGCCACCGCGTGTTGCAGCTGCATCGGCAATCACCTGCTGCACCGAGATGGCTTGCGCACCAGCCGTGCGTGCGAGCAACACCTCAGGATGGTTTGGCTGGGTACTCGTAATAGCCTTTGAGATTGCGACCACGCTCTCAGCGTTGAGCGCCGCACAGGCGTGCAGGACCTCAGGGCTCGTGGCAGATCCGACCGGGATTCCGGCGCTTGCGAGGATCACCGCGGACTCCCCTGCCAGCGCCTGGTCGTACCCCGAAACGCGCACACCAAGCGCCTTGGCATGCAGCGCGGCCGCAAGCGCGGCGGTACCGCCGACCCCAATGATGTGGAGGCGTGATCCAGGCTGGAGTTTCGCCCCCCTACGGGAGGGCTCTAATCCCGCGGCGATCTCGTCAATTGAGCGCGTCACAAGTTACCGATAGTTCTCAAACTGCAACGGCCGCTCAACATCGAGGTCCTTAAGGCTGGTCATCACCTCTTGCAACTCGTCGCGTGACTTTCCGGTCACACGTACCGCCTCGCCCTGGATCTGAGTCTTCACTTTTGGAAACGTATCTCGAATGAACTTCGCAATCTTCTTCGCAGCAACATCGTCAAGTCCCTTGCGTAGCTTTACGTGCACGCGGAGGGTATCTCCACCAGCCGCCTCAGCCTTCCCCCAGTCGTACGTACGAAGGTCGATACCTCGTTTTACCGACTTGGATTCGAGGATGTCACGGAGCGCCTTCAGGCGAAGATCGCCATCGACGCGAATAATCAGCTCACCCTTCTCCTCTTTGATTTCGGCGGTGGCGTCGCGAAAGTCGTAGCGGGTTGCGATCTCACGCCGAGTCTGGTCGAGGGCGTTCTTGAGCTCCTGCTCGTCATATTCCGAGACGACGTCAAACGAATTATCGGCTGCCATGCGCTACCTCCTTGATGATTTCTGCACCTTCCCCGTACTGAGGAAGGCGTAGGTTTCGGCTCCGGTGCCGCCGTTGATCCCGCTTATGGTACGCCCGTTGAGCGCGAACAGAAGGGCAGAGGGATCCCCGCTACGGATCTCAACGCGCTTTGTCCCCGTGAAGGTTAGCCGTGTGCCAGGGGCAATGGTCTTCCCCGAAACGCTGATTGCTGGGTCGAGCTGGCCGTCTATCCAGACGCGAATCCACGTTGACGAAGTGCCGCCAGTAACGCTGACTGTAGCCCCGGTGAACGAGACGTCTACCGTGCGCGTAGCCTGACCGAGCGCCCCATCTGCAGTGGTGACACTAAAGCTCAGCGTCCATCGCCCAGCCGGGAGGGAGATGCCCCCGGTGGCTGTCCCGCTCGCATCGCTCGTGATCGTTGAGGTGACCAGCCCCCCTGCGGTGTCGGCTGCGGTGATCCCGACCTCAGTATTCGGGGTGGTAACGAGCGAGATCGGTACGTCACCGTTTTCAACAGCGAGATTGGTTGAGGGCTGCGTCACGGTGATCTCGGGCGCAACCTTGTCGGGGAGCGCCACAACAAACACGCGCTCGGCTGAGGTGCTCGACTCGCCGCCAGTGCCAGGCTTCACGGCGTTAGCAACGACCTCTGTGCGGCCAGTGCCGAGGGGCACAATGAGGCTCCAGAGCCCACTCTCGTCGGCCTCCGTCGTAAGCTGCGCCCCAGCGCTGGTGTTGATCACGATGCTTGCATTGGCGTCAGCCGTTCCCTTGAGCGCGTGGGAGAGCGTCCCCGCTGCGAGGTTGCTGATCGCATCTCCTGGGTAGGTGATGGCGATAGATGGCGGCAAGATGAATCGCAGGAGCTGCAGCACCATGAAGCCGCTGATGGCCAGGACCGCGAGTCCGAGGCCGCCCATGGCCAGCACCCCTCGAGTAGATCGGATCAGGCCTGGACGCAGAGCGACAAGGCGATCCAACGCAGAGGTGGGTCGCTGCGATGGCGTAAGGGCGGGTTCTCGTACTGGAGTTGGGTCAACCTGCCAGCCTGCGGCCACCGTGGCGGGGTCGAGCCCGAGGTAGGCGGCGTACGTTCGCAGCTGCCCGAGGGCATACACCCGTGGCGGAAGTTGGCTGTGGTCTTCACGTTCAAACGCATCAAGGATCGGGGCGCGAATCTTTAACTCGGCGGAGGCATCTGCAATGCTGACGCCGCGCCGCTCACGAGCCTGGCGCAGCCGATCACCAATGCTGGGGGCCTGTGGAGTCACCTCTTCGGATACACCGAGTGCCTGGGGGCTGATGGGAGCCTGCTCGCTCATCGCTAGGACTCCTCCCCTGGCTCCCCCGCTCCGTTCGCTCCATCGCGGGGTGTGCCCGGGGCACCAGCTGCGTCAGCGGCGATCTTGTCGCGATTCACCACGCGGGCGGTCGAGCCATCGAACGATCCGATGTATCCCTTCTCTTCTAGTTGGTCGATGATGCGCGCGGCACGCGCATAGCCAATGCGTAATCGACGCTGAAGGAGCGATGCAGAGGCACGATCGTGCTCGGCCACCACCTGCACCGCCTCATCGAAGAGTCGGTCGGCGGGCTCCTCATCGCGACCGCGATCTGCGCCGGCACCTCCACTTCGTTCCGCGCTGGCGACGATTCCTAGCTGATAGTCCGGCAAACCTTGCTCGCGCCAATGGGTGACAACGGCGTTGATCTCGCGGTCAGACACGAATACACCTTGCATACGTGTGGGCTTCGGTGCGTCGGACGGCTGGAAGAGCATGTCACCACGACCGATGAGGTCTTCGGCACCAGGCGCATCAAGCACCGTACGCGAATCAATCTGGCTCGCCATCGAGAAGGCGATGCGGCTTGGGATGTTGGCCTTGATTAGCCCAGTGACAACGTTCACTGAAGGTCGCTGCGTGGCAAGGATCAGATGGATGCCAGTGGCGCGAGCCTTCTGCGCGATGCGAACGATTGACTCTTCTGTCTCTCGGCCGTCTTGCATCATGAGGTCAGCGAGCTCGTCGATGATGATGACGATCGAATACATTCGATCATGCACATCTTCACGACTCGAGTTGTATCCCTCAAGGTTTCGTGCACCGGCGCTCGCAAACATGCGGTAGCGGTTCTCCATCTCGAGGACTGCCCACTTGAGGGCTGATGCGGCCTTGTCAGATTCGGTGATTACAGGAACAAGCAGATGTGGCAGCCCGTTGTAGCCGGAGAGCTCTACGCGCTTCGGGTCTACCAGAATCATGCGCAGCTCTTGTGGTGTTCTCGCAAAGAGGAACGACGCGATAATGGCATTCACCATCACGCTCTTTCCTGACCCTGTCGCGCCTGCGATCAGGAGATGCGGCATGGAGGCGAGATCGCGCACCTGTGGCGTACCACCAACGTCCTTGCCGAGCGCGAATGGGATGACCTGTGTTGGTGTCCAGGATCCGGCCTTATCAATCGGCATGAGCAGTGGCTTGAAGCGAATTGCCTCCGCCTCCTGGTTTGGAATCTCAATACCGACAACAGCCTTACCTGGGATTGGAGCTTCGATGCGAATCGAGCGAGCGCTGAGCGCCATGGCCAGGTCATCGCCAAGGCCCTCGATGCGGCTGATCCGCACATTAGGCGCAGGGGTCAACTCGTACTGCGTTACGACTGGGCCAGGATTCGCTGTCACTGAGGTGATCTCGATGCCGAGATCCCGCAGCTTCTGCACGATGATCGCAGCATTCGCCTGGTGGATGCTGGCATTAGGGCTGACTGATTTCCCCGGAGCATCAAGAAGGCTTGTGGATGGAAGCTCCCAGGCAACCGCACCGTCGGCGCCTGTTCTTGCCGCAGGAGATACCGCTCTACTCGTGGACGCATCTGCCTCTCCTCGGAGTGAGCCCCCAGTTCGTACATTGGTGGTATCCACCTCAGGAGCGTCGCTGACGGCGGCACTTGGCTCAACAGCGACAGGAGCAGGTGTAACGCTAATCACAGGTTGGCTCTCAGCCTCTATGCGCATTCGGGCGGCCTCCGCCGCACGAGCCGCCTCACGCTCTTGCATGATCCGCTCACGCTCCGCAGCAAGCTTTTCAACTCCCTCACCGAGCACTTCGGCCCCAACTTTTGCTCCTGCGAAGAGTTTGGCGAAGAGTTCGCGCACCACGGACTCCGCGAGGATCAGGCCGATCCCAATCAGGATCCCCGTCCATGCAACGAAGGCTCCGATACCGGTAAGCAGGCTCGCAGCGCCGCCGCCAGCAATGCTTCCAATGCGACCACCATGGGTCGGCGCAACGATCTCGATCAGGGCGAGCAGGCCCACGATGGCGAAAAGTGAGAGGGCGATACGCAGCGGAACCCGAGATGCGGAGGCGGAGCGTCGTTCAATCCAGACGGCAAAAACAATGAGAAGTCCGGGCACCAACCAGCGGCCGGCACCGAACCATGGGGCAAGTACGTCGCGGAGCACATCGGCGAGCGCGCCTCGCCCTGGCAGTATCAGGCCGACAGCAAAGATGACGCCTGTAACCGCAAAGGCAAGCGAGAGCAGCGTGCGGAGCGCCGACCGAGATGCCAACGGGCCACGCCGCGTCTGACGTCCTGCGCTCTCGCCTCCCCGCTTTGCCATCGCTTAAACCTCAACCACCACAGGCACAACGAGTGGTCGACGACGGGTCTCCTTACCGAGGAATCTGGATACCGATTCGCTCAGTTGCGCCTTGATGAGTCCGGCCTCAGCTCCGCGATCGCCCTTGTGCTGAATTGCCTTGAGGGCGATGGTGATCGCCTCCTCAACGAGCTTGTTGTCTTCATCGCCATTGAGGAATCCACGGGTAACGAGTGCAGGTCGACCAACGGGCTTGCCGGTACGTGCATCGATGGTTGCGATCACAACGACGATGCCGTCGTCGGCGAGTGTGCGTCGATCTCGAAGGACAATCTCGCTGATTTCGCCAACCGACGATCCATCCACAAAGACTGAGCCGTGCTCGACCGGTTTGCCACGTCGCGCACTGCCATCAGCGGCGAATTCAACTGGTGTCCCGTTATCGATGATGAACACCGCGGATGGTGGAACCCCCATTTGTGTCGCAAGTCGCCCGTGGGCCACCTGCATGCGCATCTCGCCGTGCATCGGCACGAAGTACTTTGGCTTTGTCAGCGCGAGCATCATCTTCAGCTCCTCTTGCGACGCATGGCCCGAGACGTGCACCTGTGCAATGGAGTGGTAGATCACATTTGCGCCAGATTTGAAGAGATTGTCGATGGTGCGGCCGACCGCTTCCTCGTTGCCTGGGATCGGTGAAGCAGAGACGATGACGGTGTCGCCGTTCTGAATCTCAACGTTGCGGTGTTCTCCATTTGCCATCTTGGCGAGTCCGGCCATCGGCTCGCCCTGTGCGCCAGTGGTGGCGATCACCAGTGGCTCTTTCGTGCGGCGCGCAATCTCCTCTTTGGCAAGGAGTGGGGTTGGGAACTTCAGATAGCCGAGGTCGCGTGCAATTTTGACGTTCTGTTCCATGGAGCGACCAACGACGGCAACCTTGCGGTGGAACTCTCCTGCCGCGTCAAGCACCTGTTGAATTCGTGCGATGTTCGAGGCGAATGTTGCAATGATGACGCGGCCAGGTGCGCTGCTAATGATCCCCTTGAACGCCTGTCCAACGACCTGTTCGCTCGGCGTATACCCGGGAGCTTCAGCACGCGTGCTATCGGAGACCAGTGCGAGCACGCCCTGCGCGCCGAACTTTGCAAGCATGGCGAAGTCCGCCGTCTTTCCATCGGCTGGAGTCTGGTCAAACTTGAAGTCTCCCGTATGAATCACCGTTCCAACAGGTGAATGAATCGCGTAGCCCATGGCGTCCGGGATGGAGTGGCCGACGCGGAAGGGCTCAATCGTGAACGGCCCCACTTCGAGACGGCCGCCTGGATCAAGGGGACGCAGTGGGTTTGCCGTGACCTTGAACTCCTTCAGCTTGTTGGCGAGGAGTCCGCGCGCAAGGGTGCTGGCGTACACCGGCACGCCAGGCAGCTCAGGCAAGATGTGCGGGAGCGCGCCGACGTGATCCTCGTGTCCGTGGGTGATGAGGACCGCCTTTACGGCACTCCGGCGTGCGCGCAGGTAGCTAATGTCCGGAATGATGATGTCGACGCCGAGGGTGGTCTCGTCGGGGAAGGCGAGGCCGCAGTCGACGAGGATGATCGTGTCCTGGTACTCGTAGAGGTAGAGATTCTTTCCGATCTCGCCCATGCCTCCGAGTGGGATGAGGCGAAGTGCTGGTCCGCTGGCGGCCGCCTTGTGCGGGCGTCGGGTCTCTTGGGGGTGCCTGGCTTCAGCTGGTCGGCGTGCCGGTTGTGGGCGTCGCGTCATTCAGCCTCCCCTTGCCTCTTGGAACGGGGCCGAGTTGGCACCGAATCCACCTCGCGTAGGGTAGCCTCCCCCGCCCCATCGCGAGCGTGAGTGTTGAGGCACCCCCGTAAGGCCGCCATATCGCGCTCAAGGGTTGGCCGCAGGCTCCCGTTATGCAGTGCTGCTGCGGGGTGGTAGAGGGGGAAGAGCACGGCACTTCCGTGCTGACTGCCCTCTGTCTGTGCGTACGGACGTCCGTGCACCTCGGCAATCTTGGCGCTTGGCGCAAAGACAGCCAGGGCGTGCCTCCCAAGCGTGGCGATGACTCGTGGCTGGAGCGCCTGGATCTGCCTGGTGAGGAGTGGGGCGCACGCTGCAGTCTCAGACTTCTGTGGATTGCGGTTTCCAGGTGGTCGACACTTCACCGTATTCAGGATGAACACCTCCTCACGGCGAAGGCCGATCGAGGCCAGCAAGTCGTCGAGGAGGCGGCCAGAGGCACCCACAAAGGGGCGGCCAGCCTGATCCTCACGGGCTCCAGGGGCTTCCCCAACAAACACAACCTGCGCCGTGGGGCTCCCCTCACCAGGGACCGTCTGTGTTCTGGTCGCGGAGAGTTCGCACGCCGTACAGCTGGCGGCATCGCGGGCGACAGAAGCAAGTTCGAGGGCGATTCGACTAGGAGTCGTGGTTCGCTCCATGGACCAGATTCATGCTGACCAGTAGCTCGGCAATCTCAACGGCGTTTGTTGCAGCGCCCTTCCGGACGTTGTCGCTGACGACCCAGAAGGCAAGACCGTGCTCAACGCTGGCGTCGGTGCGAACTCGGCCGACAAAGATTTCGTCGCTGCCAGCCGCATCTGCCGCCAGTGGGTAGGAGTGGTTCGCAGGGTCATCAACAACCGTTACCCCCGGCATCGCGGCAAAGGCCGCACGAGCCTGGTCGGGGCTCAGCCCGCGGGAGAGCTCGACGTGCACCGCCTCAGAGTGGCTCCGCTCAACCGGAACACGTACCGCCGTTGCAGAGATGCGGAGATTCGGCAGGTCGAGAATCTTCCGACTCTCGTTGACGACCTTCGTCTCCTCTTTCGTAGAGCCATCGGGGAGGAATACATCAATAGCCGGGATCGGGCTCGATACGACAGCGTGCGGGTAGATGGTTGAGGTAGCGCTCCCGCCACCTACCACTGTTGCGCGCTGCTGAATCAGATCGGCTACGGATTTCCCGCCCGCACCTGACACTGCCTGGTAGGTTGCAACAACGACACGCTCCAATCCGGCTGCGTCGGAGAGTGCCTTAAGCAGTGGCGCAAGTTGCATCGTTGAGCAGTTCGGGTTTGCAATGATTCCGTTGTGTGCTTCGAGTGCCCCAGGATTAACCTGGGAGACAACTAGTGGAACATTTGCATCCATGCGCCAGGCGCTCGAGTTATCGACAACAACGCAGCCCCGCGACGCGGCTTCAGGTGCATACGTCAGGCTTGCTGCTCCCCCTGCACTGAAGATTGCAATGTCTACGCCAGAGAAAGAGTCAGGCTGCACCTGTTGTACCGGAATATCGGCGCCACGAAAGCGCACGGTTCGCCCCCCGCTCGCTGATGCAAGCGGAACGAGTTGCCGCACGGGGAAGCTACGCTCCTCAAGCACCGAGATCATGGTCTGTCCAACGAGACCGGTCGCGCCGAGTACTGCGACGACGTAGCCCTCTGGACGTGAAGCGTTGCTCATGCTGCCCAGTATACGACTGAGGACCTGCGGATTAACCGCAAGCCCTCAGTTGATTTCCTAGCGTTTAGGAGCACGGTTACTCCTGAGGCGCGGCCTTGTGACGCTGCATGGCGGCGCGGCGCGACAGGTTGACGCGACCCTGGCGGTCGACTTCGGTGACCACGACCATGATCTCGTCGCCCACGGCGACCTCATCTTCGACCGTGTTCACACGGTAGTCGGCGAGCTCGCCGATGCGTACGAGGCCTTCCTTGCCTGGAAGGATCTCGACGAAGCAGCCGAAGCCCATGATGCGGGTGACCTTGCCCATGTAGAGCGCTCCGAGCTCAACCTCTTTGGTGATCCCGTTGATCGCGTCAAGGACGCCCTTGGTGCGCTCTGGATCTGCCGAAGCGATCTGCACGGTGCCGTCATCCTGCACATTGATATTGACCTGGAAGTCATCCTGCAGCTTGCGAATGACTGCGCCACCCTTACCAATGATGTCGCGGATCTTCTCCGGATTGATCTTGATCGTGGTGATGCGCGGTGCGAAATCAGAAAGCTCTGGTCGAGCCGTGCTGATGATCGCGTCCATCTTGTCGAGGATCTCGAGGCGCGCAGCGAGCGCATCCTTGAGGCCGGTGCGAATGATCGCCCCGTTGATCCCCTGCACCTTGATGTCCATCTGCAGGGCGGTGATCCCTGTGCGGGTTCCCGTCACCTTGAAGTCCATGTCGCCGAAGGCATCCTCTTTGCCGAGGATGTCCGTGAGGACGATGAACTCGCCGTCTGGCTCCGACATCAGGCCCATTGCGGCACCGGCCACCGACGCCTTGAGCGGCACGCCGGCATCAAGGAGCGAAAGGCTCGAACCACACGTTGAGGCCATGGAAGTTGACCCATTGGAGGTTACGCACTCCGAAACGACTCGGATGGCGTATGGGAACTCCTCGATTGATGGGAGCACTGGGATCAGTGCGCGTTCGGCAAGGGCACCGTGCCCAATCTCGCGTCGCCCTGGGCCACGCATCGGCTTGTTCTCGCCGGTGCTGTATGGCGGCATGTTGTAGTGATGGATGTAGCGCTTCTCGGTGATCGGGGAGATCGTGTCGAGACGCTGCCCCTGTGCCACTGGGCCAAGGGTTGCCACGCTCAACGCCTGGGTCTCACCGCGGGTGAA
>CANKMK010000006.1 GCA_947483025.1 Chloroflexota bacterium
ACGTTGAACATGGTGCCGAGCGCGGTGCTCAGTGCAACGGCTGGGCCTTCAGGGAACTTCTTCGGATAGCGCAGCGCGTACGACCAGAGCGAGTTGATCTTCGGCCCAAAGATGTCGCCATTGCCAAGGGGCACGTTCACCAGGTCGCGGGGAATAGAGACGGTGCTGACGTAGCCGCCAACGCGATCCCAACTGACGATGATCATCGAGTCGGTGTTGAACGAGGTGCGGTTTCCCATTGTGTCGGCGCCAATCAGCAGCATGGTGAAGCGATCGCCGAGTGGTGGTGGAGTTGGTGTGGCACTTTCGGCAGCGGAGCCGTCGGGGGTTGGGGTGCCGAAGCCAGAGAAGACATCGGTCGCTGCGACCTTGGCGCGATAGACAATGGCCGCGGCACCGGCTTGCGGCGCAATCGACACCACGAGTGCAAGGGCCAAGAGGAGTGCCGAGCGACGCGTGCGCTGCGTTCCGCGGGCCGCGTCAACCGTGACCAACACTCGCCACGGAATCGAGAGAAGGAGGAGGGCGAAGAGGAGGGTGAGTCGTCCGGGGGTGGCGATCGCCGCGGCGGTGCGTACGACGCCGAGGAGGAGGAGCGCGCCGACGGTCACCACGGCGACGGCGATCAGCGGGAGGGCGGAGAGGAGTGCCGCGCGGCGGCGACCGTCGAGCCATTGGCCCAGCCCGGGCACGATGGCTGATGCGGCGGCGGCTCGCAGGGAGCCCGTTTTGGGCGTGGATTCAGCAGGCATAGGGTGATGATGCCACCCGATTGAGGGGAGCGTTTAGGATGAGCACGTCGGGGTGTGGCGCAGCTTGGTAGCGCGCCTGCTTTGGGAGCAGGAGGTCGGAGGTTCGAATCCTCTCGCCCCGACCACAGTCCTCCATCTACTACCCCTGCCGGCTGTCGCCACAATCGCCTCGTTTAGACTGGGTGCATGACGAGCCAACCACTCTCCGATCGACTCAGCGCCGGGTACCGCCGCTTCCGCGCCGGGCGCTATAACGACGAGCGCCTCCGCTACGACGAACTCGCACGCGAGGGGCAGAAGCCGCGCACCATGATCGTTGCCTGCTCCGACTCGCGCTCCGCCCCCGAGACGATCTTCGACGCTGGCCCTGGTGAACTCTTCGTGGTGCGCAACGTGGCCGCCCTCGTTCCCCTCTACGCCCCCGACGCCAAGAGCCACGGCGCAAGTGCCGCCCTGGAGTTCGCCGTGCATGGACTCGGCGTTACCTCGATCGTGGTGATGGGGCACGGTCGGTGTGGTGGTGTCGCCGCAGCGCTCGACCCAGCGTCGCGTTTGACGGATTCCGATTTCATTGGTGCCTGGGTTGCCGATCTCAAGACACTCGATGAGCGCACACCTGCCTCGTCGGCGAGTGGCCCTGAGGAGCGCCAGCGACTCATTGAGCATCTCAGCGTGCAGCAGTCACTCGAGCATCTCCGCACCTTCCCCTGGATCGCCGAGCGTGTGGCTGCGGGGAGCCTCACCCTGCATGGCGCCTGGTTCGATATCTCACTCGGCGAGCTCCACGCCCTTGCCGGCAACGAGTGGCTCCCACAGCCGTACGACCAGGCGGGCTGACCCCTCTCGGGAACCGCCAGCCACGATCCCTCGTTACGATACTGATGGGGACTCTCCCCACAGAACGAGAAGTAGAGGTGAATCGTGCGCAATCTTCTAAAGATCTTCCTCCCGCTCGCCCTCCTGCTGGCGGCCGTTGCCCCTGCAGCCGCGGCGGATGAGTCTCCAGCCCCCGAGGCGGTGCCGTATGTGGTGAGCAGCTACAGCGGCACCCTTCCGATCGCCACCGCCGAGGATGCGCACGCTGCGGTGCTTGCCGCCGGTGGGCCATTCGACGAGTTCACCTATAACGATGGCGCACTGATCGGCGCCTCGAAGTACTACGACGTCAAGGGCGAGCCTGGCAGCGCTGCCATTTGGATCATTGTCTATACGTACGGTTGGAACGACTGCCCGGCAGGCTGCATCAATGGGCACAGCTTCGTTTATCAGGTTGATCCACTGACGGGTGCCGCAACGTACGACAGCCACCAGGGCGATGTACTTCCGGCCGATGCACCTGCAGCACTTGTTGAACTCACCGGTCGAAGCGGTGGTGTTGTCCCTCAGCCAGAGTGGCGCACGCTGACCGGCGAGCCGAGCGCTTGCCCAGAAGGAATCACCGAGCCGAACGCACCAATCTCGAGCGACACGGCTCTGCCGTGCATGCTGCCAGATGGCTCGCTCTTCCCTGTTGCGATGCCAGCGGGCTCGGGTGACGAGAACGATTGGGCCACCATGTACAACACGTGGATGGAAGAGTTCCGTGCCTCACTTGAGCCGTGCGCTGAAGGGGTGGACGTCAACGATCCAATGGTGACCACCTGCGTCCTTCCAGACGGAACCATTGTTGGGCCGATGCCACTCTTCGCCATGGATATGGCCGGGTCGGGCGAACGAGAGGGCGGCTGGACGACTGCACTGCCAACGATCATCTTGGCGGCACTGCTCGCCTGGATCGGCGCAGCAACGCTCGTCGGTTGGTCAAAGCGCCGCGCGGCGTAACGCTCGCGCAATTGGAGTAACCGGGGCGACCCCGGCCGAGCCGCTCAGGCGGTCAGGTCGGGGTCGTTCCCCATTCGTAGTTCTGCTTCAGAATTCGCAGGTAGACAAACGTTTCGGTTTCAAGCACGCCGGCAATGGAGCGCAGTCGTTCCGTAAGGAACGTCAGCAGCGCATCGTTGTCTTCACAGACCACTTCGATGAGTAGGTCGTAGGCGCCAGCAACCACTACGCAGTAGCTCACCTCGGGGAGTGCCTCGAGCTCTTTGGCGGTGGTGAGGAGCGCCGCCGGGGTGCAGCGCACGCCGATCATCGCCATGAGCGGGTAGCCCACCTTGAGTGGATCGGCAACGGCGATCACCTTGAGTGCACCGCGATCGACGAGCCCCTTGTAGCGGGCGCGGATGGTTGACTCTGGAACACCGAATGCGGCAGCGATTTCGGTGAAGGGCTTGCGGCCGTCGGCCTGCAGCACCTCCATCAGGCGACGATCAAGGTCGTCGAGCGCTCCGTGGCTGTTCCCTCGTGCCATCTCACCCCCCTGCAATGCGTTGACGCCGCTACGGCGTCTGCGGGGCAGATGGCCCAGCGGTGCGAAGGCTACCATCAGCGGGTGATTAGCGGCCCACTCCTCCTCGCTCGCGCTCTCCTGGCAAACGTACGATTTGCCGTGCTCCAGATTGGCGTGATTGCCCTTGCCGCAACCGTTGGCATTGCCCTTCGCCAGCTCCCTGACTACGCGCTCCAGAACGCCGGCGACTACGCGAACGAGATGGCAAAACTGCGCGCGGAGTACGAGCCCACCCTCGGGCCGCTCGTTGGCATCTTCGAGCGCCTCGGCCTCTTCCGGGTCTTCACCTCGCCGTGGTTCACGGCCCTGCTCGTGCTCCTGACCGTCTCCATCGTCGTCTGCACCTGGGACCGACTGCCGAAGATCGCGGCGGCCACGGCACCATCGCGCCCCGAGCAGCCCGACACGTTCTTTGGCGAATCGCTGCCCGGGCGCGGCGTGATCGATCTCTCCGCCGCGCTGCCAACGAACGCAGATCTTGGCGACCGTGCCAACGCTGCCGCCGCCGAGGCGAAGCGCGACGGCTGGGAGGTGAGCGTTGCCGCTGACCCCGAGCGCAACGGTGGGCTGCTGTTGCATGCGGATCGCTTCCGTCGCTCAGGGCGCTTCACGTTGGTCATGCACACAGGGCTCGTGGTGATGCTGCTGGGTGCTGCGGCCTCGGGAATCTTCGGATACACGCAAGGAATCCTGCTCACCGATGGTGAGGCGCTCCCCGTTGGCAAGATTGGTACCGCCGACGGCCTCGTGATCGTGAACCACGCGTTTAGTGCACCGCGCACAGAAACGGGCGCATTCGCCGATTTCTCTACCGACCTTGGCGTCTATGTTGGCGGCGAAGAGGTGGCGCGCCAAATGGTTCGCGTGAATGAACCGCTCGCGTACAACGGGTGGAGCTTTCACCAAAACTTCTTCGGACCCGCGGCGCGACTAGAGATTCGCGACGATGCAGGCGACCTGCTCTGGTCTGGTGATGCACCGTTTGCGGCACAGGCCGACGGCGCCCCCTATGCAACCCTGCCGATCCCCGGGAGCAGCGCAGGCATCGAGATGCAGCTGCGCCGCGATACCAACGGCGTTGCCGCGATCTTCGTGGTGGCGAGCGCCCCTGACCCGAGCGGCACACCTGCGGAAGACGGCACCCTGCCACTTCGAACGATCTTCGCGTCGGTACTTGCCGTGGGCGATGTTGCAACGGCGCCCGGCGCCGGCTTCAGTGTCTACCTGCGCGAGGTGACCTCATATACGGGAATCATCGCGCGACGCGATCCGGCATCACTACTGATCTGGGTTGCGGCGGCGCTGATCATGGGCGGCCTCATGTTGACGCTGCGTCGGCCGCGCGCGCGACTCTGGCTACAGATCCGCCCTGGCCTTGCCACGGTGCCCATCGTGCTGCTCACGGAACGCGGCACAGATTCAGCCCAATATGGCGCCATCATTCAACGCATCACACGTCGACTGTCGGGGGAGGGGGCCTAATGGCATCGCTGCGAGAGCTCGTGCAGACGCTGCTTCCGAACGCCGTTCCACTAGCGAAGGTGCGCGACGAGTCGATGGCGCGCACCGTTACCTGGGTGCGCGTGATGCGCATGCGGCTGCCAGCCTTTGACGGCATGGAGTCGGGCGACCTTGCGCTGATTCCACTCACACTCCTCACCGCAGCCGCCCCCGATGCACAGGCACGTGCAGATCTGGTGGAGTACCTCGCGGAGCATGGCAGCAGCGGCATCTTGCTCCTTGGTGATGAGCAACCGGGTGCAGCCGAAGCGAAGGCGCGAGCCGAGCTCGCCCAGGCGGCAGAGCAGAACGGACTCCCGTGTCTTGCTGTGCACGGGATGGAGTCGGCACAACTCGAGCGCAGCCTGATTGGCGCCGTCGTGAACCGTCGTGCCGAACTAGAGCGACAGGCGGTTGGGCTTGAGCGGCAGATCGCAGCACTCGCACTCGATGGGCAGGGACTCGAAGCGCTCATCGGTGCGCTGGCCGCATTCATTGGCCGCGCGGTGGCACTAGAGGCGCGCGGTGGCGTCTCACTCGCCGTGGTTGCGCCAGCTGGCCTGCCGTCAAGTGCCGCCGCGGCGAAGGCGGTCTCGCACTACCTCTCCAAGAGCCGACCAACGGGGCAGCGTATTCCACTCCCCGCCGTCCCAGGGGCACCCGAGGGGGAGCGCGAAGATGAGGGACTCGAAGAGTCACCGCTTGGCGACGAGGGTTCAGAGCGACCGGGCTCGATCATTTTGCTCGGCGACGAGCCGGTCGGCGAGCGCGATCGCATTGCCTGTGAACGCGTTGCGCCACTCCTGGCACTCGAGATTGTGCGCGTCGCCGCTGAGCTCCCTGCCAATGCTGGGCGTGGCGAGGCGCGCACCCTGCCGGCAGAGGGACCACCGTGGGTTGCCATCGCAGCACGGCAACCTCGGCCGCATGAAGCCGATGTACCAGCCCTGCGTCGTGAGTTGCGTCTCCTTGCCAGCCCGCGGCGCTTCATGTTGCGCGGGAGCAACGAGAGCCTTGAGGTGCGCATCATCGCCGTTGCCGATGCCAGCGACCCAGGCGCCGCAGAATCTGCGCGCAAGGTCGCGAAGCGACTAAAGCGGCCGGTTGCCGTGTCGCGACCATTCACCGACGCCGCGGCTCGCCCCGCCGCTGAGGCAGAGGCACGCGCCGCACTTGAGTCACTGGAGCGCCGCATCGGCGGTCGCGCCGGCAGCGGTGGTGAGCAGGTGGTGCGCGCCGAGCTACTTCCTGCGCATCAGTTGCTCGGTTCGGTCATGACCATTCCCGAAGGTCGACGACTGGCACTCGCACTCCTTGGGCCACTCCTTGTGGGCACTGCGGCGGCCCGACGACAGCGCATTGAAACGGTGCGCGCCATTCTCGATGCGCCAGGTTCATCGGAGGCGAGCAGCTCACTCGGTGTGCATCGCAACACCACCGCCTATCGCCTCAAGCGTATCGAGGAGGTAACGGGGTGGGACCTGCGTGAGCCCGATCTACGACTCGCCCTTTCGCTTGCGTTGCGCATCCTCGATGCCGAGGGCGGCTTCGATGGGAGCCTCAGCGAGTAGATCGGATTCTTTCAGGGCTCACAAGACCACATCCCCCCTAGGCGGTAGAATCAGCACATGGAACACAGAGCGGCATCTCGTATGACGCTCCGTCGCGCCATCGCGCTCGCAGGGGCCGCCCTCCTCTGCTTCTCAAGCGTGGTGGGTGTGGCGGGTGCTAATCCGACCCCTGCGGCCGCCGCAACCTTCGTGCAGAAGCCCTGCACCGACTGGAAGAGCCAGATCTCCCCTCCTGATGTTATTCGGGTGCTCCGTACCAACTCCGGGGTTGTGGAAGAGATCCCCTTCAAGCTCTACGTCTACCGCACCCACGTGGCCGAGTTCTACACGGAGTACAAGGCAAGCCCCTACAGCGATGCCCTCCTCGGCGTTGGCGCCATTGCGATCAAGCAGAACGCCTGGACCTGGACCATGAAGCGCCCAAGCGGCGAGCGAAACTGGTGGGCGGTCTCCAACACCACCGCGACCCAGCAAGAGTGGGTTCGCGGCGACCTTGCCGACGATGGATCCCTGAACGGAACCTTCGGGCGCACCAACAGCACAAACGCCAAGCGAGCCGACGAGAACTTCAAGATTCGCGTGGCGATGCGCATTCGCTTTGGCGCCGACCTACTCGATGATGGCATCGGCGGGCTCGTGCGCAACGATGCCACGGGGCACTACACGGCCCCCCTTGCCGTGTACAACGAGAGCGGCGGATTCGTACCCGTCACCTCACTCCCAGCCGACACCCCACGCTCCTGCTTCGACGTGACCGACGAGCCGTCGATCAATCAGATCTATCGCACCGGTGGCATTTACGATCCAGGCTGGACCTCTGGTGGTCGCAGCACTGCGCGATACAACGCCGCGGTAGATGCAACCTGGGGGATCACCGTTCAGCGACTCAAGGAAGATGGCAAGTGGTACTTCGCCAACCCAGGCTTCTACGGCAGCTGGAACGGTGGCGGTGGCTCCACGACTGGATGCCTTGTGCCGCCAAAGGCTGGCCAAACGGGCATTCCACTCCGACACGCGACGCAGCCAGGGCACTGGCGCGGCGTTTCGGTGTTTGTGATGAATGCCGACACCTGCGCAAAAGAGAAGGACCTCTCCGTCGAAGAACTGATTCGTTATGTCTGGTACACGGTGGACGCAAACGCCACCAGCGAAACGTCGTATAGCGTTCCAGGATCGCGCGCCTACAAATACAGCATCAACTGGGTTGAGTCGAACCGCATCATCTCGCCCGGCATCGACGTGACTGGTGATGGTAAGGGCGACTTCACCGCAATCGGTGCGAACGGCGCAATCAAGTTCCTCTCATCTGACAAGTACGTGGGGAGCAATGGCCGCCTGCGAAACCGGGTCCCTGGAACGGTGCCGGCCCTAGCAGGCAACACCCTCATCGACCGCACGATCGCCCGAACTGAGCGTGATGGGGGCCTCTCGGTCCTCAGCCTCTGGCGCGCCTCGAGCGGGGCAACCAGCCTGATCAAGACCCCAATCTCGAGTGGCGTGCTGGGCACCTCGGTCACGATCCTCGACGCCTATACCGGCTTCGATGCCACGGCAGACCTGGCCCTTGATGTGGCCGACACCTCGGCCGACATCATTCAGGAGTTCTTCATTACGGAACGCACCCCAGATCTAACCGACACCACCGCGGCGCGCGTGCGCCTCTTCGAGGTCAACGCCGACGGGGCGCCAATGCAGCTTCTTGAAAGTGCCACCGGCCCCGACGCTGTCACCGTGCTGCGCGACGTCACCGGCGACGGTGTGCCAGATGCCACCGTGCTCTGGCGCGCCAGCGACGGGTCGTTCATGGCTTCGCAGGCCGCAGGAACGGTGAGCTTCACGCCGAACACGCACTGGTCACTCGGCACCTTGAGCACACCAGGCGCACTGCTCTGGCCAGTCGCCAAGGGCTGGAGCGTCACTGCCGCCGATGCACTCGGCGATACCGGCGCTGAGCTGTACCTCAGCTATCGCGACCTGAAGGGGATCGGGCACATTGTGCGCCTGGCAATGAACGAGGTCATTGATCTTGCAAGCCCACCCGTTGCAAACCCTGATCTTGTCTTCACTCCAGAAACAGAGCCGTCGCAAATCACCACCGTGCGCAAAGGCGAGAGCACACTCGCCAAGGTTGCTGCGCGACTCGGCTACAAGAGCGGTACCGATGCATACGCCACCTTCTTTGCGCTGAACGCAGGCCCAACACGTACAGAGACGATTAGAAAGGGCGACACCTACGCCAAGATTGCAGCCCGTGTCGATCGCACCGAGGGCTGCCTACGCTCGATGAATCCGAAGAGTTCTACCGTTGCGTATCCGGCAAAGGTGTTGGTGGTCGGCAAGACGGTCAACGTTCCGCTCGACAGCACCTGTGTTTACACCGCGAAGAGCGTGATGTATCGCAACGCACCAGTGCGCATTCTTGCTGGCGAGTTTGATTGGCTCAAGGCGGGCGACACCTGGGAGACGGTGGCAACGCGCGCTGCCGCCATTGGCGTGACCGTTGATGCTGCAGGCCTTGCCGAGCTGAACCCAGACGTTGACCTCACAACGGCCACCGCCGGTACCGAAGTGCGGATTCGCGCCCCATGGGCGGCCGCGGTGCGCAGCAACGCACCCGCCACCACCTTCACGGTGGGCGCCCGCAGCTACGCCTGGGGGAGCCCGCTCGAGGTCTGGAAGACCACCGCCTCAGGGAGCGTGCCCACCCTCGTGGCCCGCGACTGGACCGGCGACGGCATCCTCGACCTCTTCTTCACCAGCGTCTCCTCGACGGGGAGCGTGACCCTGCAGCGCCTCGGCTATACGAGTGGCCGACTGGTGCTCAAAGAGAAGATCACACGCGCTTCAGTAGGGAAGGGTTGGACCCTGCAGTAGGGTCAAAACCGCCCATTCTTGTGCAAGATCACAATCTAGCCACCCCCTAAACCGCACCCCAGCCCCCCAGAAACGCCGTATTCTCCCCTCGACGGCTTCTCCCCTGGCTTTCAGGGGGTGAAATCTGTGCCGTACGCACAAGATTCGGGCACTGCCCGGTGGAGGGGGATCATGTCGAAGGGGTATGGAACACGCACCGAGGCTGAAACCAAGGCGGCGCTCGCCACGGTCGCCAAGGCCGAGAAGGCCGGCATTCGCACCGTGCAGCTGCAGTTCGTGGACCTGCACGGCATTACCAAGAGCGTGCAGATCCCGATCCACATGATGCCGAACGCCATCAAGCACGGCACCTGGTTCGATGGCTCCTCAGTGGAAGGTTTCACGCGCATCGCCGAGAGCGATCAGATGTTGCGACCCGACATGGATACGTGGCGCATTCTGCCGTGGGCTCCCGCCGAGAGCGGCGCCGGCACAGCACGCGTGATCTGCGATGTGCTCCTTCCGGACGGCTCACCATTTGCCGGTGATCCACGTGGTGCACTGCGCCGCCAGGTCGAGCGCGCAGCAAAGCTCGGCTACAAGGTGAACATGGGACCAGAGCTGGAGTTCTTCCTCTTTGAGTACGGCGCCGATGGGCATCCGGTAACGAAGCCGCACGACAAGGCGGGCTACTTCGACTTCACCGGCGATCAGGGCATCGAAGTGCGTCAAGACATGGTCGACGCCCTCGAGGCACTCGGCATCAAGATCGAGACGGCGCACCATGAGGTTGCACCGGGTCAGCACGAGATTGACTTCGAGTATTCGGACTCACTCTCGACCGCCGACAACGCCACCACCTTCAAGTACGCGTTGAAGGAGATCGCCAAGCAGCACGGCCTGTATGCAAGCTTCATGCCGAAGCCGATCTATGGCATCAATGGTTCAGGCATGCACACGCATATCAGCCTTGCGAGCCTCAAGACCGGCAAGAACGTCTTCTACGACGCGAAGGATAAGTACAGCCTTTCGCCAATCGCCAAGTCGTACATGGCCGGCATTCTGAAGCACGCGCGTTCGATGATCGCGGTGTTGGCACCAACGGTGAACTCGTACAAGCGACTCGTTCCCGGGTACGAAGCGCCGACGTATTTGGTGTGGGGGCGACGCAATCGCTCGGCACTGATTCGCGTGCCGATGATTTCGGCGGGCCGCTCGGTCGAAGCAACGCGCATGGAGCTGCGCTGCCCAGACCCATCGGCGAACCCGTACCTCGCCTTTGCGGTGATGATCGCCGCGGGCCTCGACGGCATCGAGAAGAAGATGGTGCTGCCAGACCCGGTCGAGGAGTCGCTCTACGAGATGGACTCCGTGCGGGTCGCCCAGAAGGGGATCCAGGAGCTGCCAGGGAGCCTGATCGAGGCGATCGAAGAGCTCAAGGCGAACCCAGTCATCTGCGGCGCCCTCGGTGAGCACATCCTTTCGCACTTCTTGGACGCCAAGCAGGCCGAGTGGGACGAGTACCGCACGCACGTCTCGAATTGGGAGGTTGAGCGCTACCTCGAGCTCTACTAGAACGAACCGGGGTAACGCCCCGTCACGAAGGTAGAAGGGGCGGGGGTCGCAGGGTGCGGCCCCCGCCTCAACGTATCTGCCGATTCCTCAGATTTCCCCGCTACACTTCGCCTCATGCCCAGCCTCAGTGATGAAGAGTTAGTTGCCGCCTGCCTCTCTGGAAAAGAGAGTGCCTACGCCGTGCTCATCGAGCGGTACAGCCCCAAGGTCTACCGCATCGCCGCACGCATCTGTCGCGACGCCACCGACGCTGAAGACGCCGTGCAGGAGACCTTCATTCAGGTCGTCCGCGACCTGCCGAAGTGGCGACCGCTGGGGCCGCTCGAAGCCTGGATCACCACCATCACCGTTCGCGTGGCGCAGAAGACCGACATGCGCTCCACACGCCACTCGCGTTCGAACACCACTATCAGCCCGGGTGGGGCCGAAGCTCCGGCGCGCGAGTTTGCCGACCCGCACGCCCATGACCCGGTGACCCAGGTGATGGCGCACGAGCTGCAGGCAGATCTTGGTACCGCACTGCAAAACATCTCCACCAAACACCGCGCCGCCGTGGTGCTGCGTTTTCAAGAGGGCCTCTCGGTCGCAGAGGCGGCAGCCATCCTCGGCCTCCCCGAGGCAACGGTGCGCACCCACACAGCACGTGGCCTGCGCGAGCTCCGCGAGGCGCTCGGCGACACGAGTCATCACGACAGCAACACCGACGATGTCGGGGGGGGGGCTCAAAGCGCCCCGCGAAAAAGGGGACGAGCAGAAACTAAGTAAGCGCCGGCCAACGTGAAAAGTCTTCAAAAACGATCAACCCGAAAAGTTCACTATGAGAGGATCGTCTCATGACCCTACGCCCGCCAGCACACAAGGATCTTGAGAGCGCCATTGAGGCGCGCCTCGCCGCAGGCGAAGTGCTTTCGCCAAGCCATGCCGACCACGTGCAAGGGTGCATGTCGTGCGCGCAACTCTTCGACGACCTCGCCGGACTGGCCGAGTCAACCCCATCGGCCCCCGCTGGCTTGAACCAGCGCGTGTTGCGCGCGGTGATCGCCGACCAGGAGCAGCTGCGCACCGCGGCCGCCCACCAGCGAACCCAGGGGGTGATCACCCTCACGATCCTCCGCGCCTTCCTAGTCATCACGGCTGTAACAATTGCCACCTTTAGCGCCGGAGTCTGGGCCGCCTCGATCCTCGGTAACTAGCCGACCTGAAACGCCCACCTACGCACCCCTCCTTCCTTAAGTAGGCACGCCCTAGGGGGCGTTTGAAACGCCAGACCCCCCACCCCGCCTTTACCTGGTGTGAGCATCTGTGCACGCACCATTGAGCACGTGGAGCACTCCCTGGCCGAGGGGGTAGCCCTGGCCGCCCCGCACGCTCAGCACCTCGAGAGCTGCACCCCCTGCACCCAGACGGC
>CANKMK010000007.1 GCA_947483025.1 Chloroflexota bacterium
CTCGGCGTCACCCACAAGAATCAGATTTCCCGCCTGCTGCCGTACGGCGGCTGAGCGAGAACGAGAGGAGTAGAAGATGGCACGAGTTAAGCGCGGAGTAGCCGGTCACAAGCGCCACAAGCGCCTGCTTCAGGCTGCTGAGGGGCGACGTGGCTCACGCCACAAGCTCATTCGTCCAGCACGCGAGGCCCTCCTTCACGCCCTTGCCTACGCAACGCGAGACCGACAGCAGCGCAAGCGCCAGATGCGTGAGCTGTGGATCCACCGCGTGAACGCTGCCGCGCGACTCAACGGCATCTCGTATTCGCAGTTCATCGCCGGACTCAAGCGCAACAACATTGCGATTGACCGCAAGATGTTGGCCGACCTCGCTGTTCGCGATGCCGCGGCATTCACGGCGGTCGCGGTCGCAGCGAAGCGCGCCTAGTCTGCTCGGTCCGCGGTAGTGGACCTCGCAGCGCTCGAGAAGCAACTCCGCACACTGCAGGCTGATGCCGCAACGCGCATCTCTGCTGCCGCATCTACCGCTGACCTCGACGAGCTTGGTTCGTCGCTCCTCGGAAAGCGCGGTGCGATCACCGAGATCTTGCGTGGGATTGGTGCCCTGCCGGCCGACGACCGCCCCAAGATCGGCGTCGTTGCCAATGAGGTGCGCGCTGCGATCGACGCATCAGTTAACACCCGACGGGTCGCCCTCTCTGCGGGTGAGCTTCTAGAGCGCATCGAACGTGAGCGCATTGATGCAACGACACCAGGACCAGCCCCGCGCCCCGGTTCACTCCACCCAATTCCAGAGACGATCGCGGCGATCGCCGAGATCATGGCCTCATTCGGATTTGTCGTTTCCGAAGGGCAAGAGATTGAAGACGATGTCACCAACTTCCAGTTGCTGAACATCCCAGAGGATCACCCGTCGCGCGATCTCTGGGACACGCTCTACCTACAGGAGCCTGGGCGACTCCTTCGCACGCACACATCACCAGGGCAGATCCGCACGATGCAGGCTGGCGGCCCACCGATTCGCGTCATTCTTCCTGGGCGCTGCTTCCGCTACGAGGCGGTCGATGCGAGCCACGGCTTTGAGTTCCACCAGGTTGAAGGGTTGCTTGTTGACCGCGGCGCAACACTCGCCGATCTCAAAGGAATCCTTGACGAGTTGGCGAAGGGCCTCTTCGGTTCTGCTGCACGCACAAGATTCCGGCCAGGGTATTACCCATTCACCGAACCATCCGTTGCTGTTGACGTCTCGTGGCCCGGGAGCAAAGACGGTTGGATGACGATCCTCGGCGCCGGGATGGTGCATCCCGTCGTGCTTGAGAACGGTGGTATTGACCCAGAGACCCATCAAGGATTTGCCTTCGGTCTCGGCGTTGAGCGCATCGCCATGTTGCGCCACGGCATCCCTGACCTGCGCGCCTTCCTTGAGAACGATCTGCGCTTCTTGGCGGGCTTCCGATGAAGATTCCACTCTCCTGGCTTCGTGAGTTCACCGACGTACAGCTCACCGCCGAGCAGTTGGCTGATGCGCTCACCCTACGTGGTCTTGAGGTTCGCGGGGTTGAGCGCTGGGGTGCCAACTGGAGCAAGATGGTTGTTGGCGAGCTCCTCGAAGTCGGGCCGCATCCGAAGGCCGATCGACTACAGCTCACCAAGGTACGGATCGGGGATGGCCCGATTCTGAACATCGTCTGCGGCGCACGAAACATTGCCGCTGGTCAGCGCATCCCGGTGGCACTGGTAGGCGCTGCGATGCCCGATGGTCGCAAGATTGAGCGCGCCGAGAAGATGGGGATCGCCTCTGAGGGGATGCTCTGCTCCGGCCAAGAGCTCGACGCAACCGATGACGGCGACGGCATCCTCATCCTTGATTCATCGGCCCCACTCGGGGTGCCTCTTGTCGACTACCTGGGCGAGGATGTCATCGATGTCGACGTAAAGCCGAACCGAGGCGACCTCCTTTCGATTTTGGGGCTCGCCCGCGAGGTGGGGGCGATCACTGGAGCACCGGTGGCCTACGCAGCGCGACCGCTCAAAGAGGGGGCTGATGCCGTGGGTGCAGGGCTGGCCCTGCGCGTTGCAGATGAGGCACTAGCGCCGCACGTGGTCCTGCGTGTCGTGGACGGCGTCACGGTTGCCGCATCACCAGATCGTGTGCAGATGCGCCTGAAGGCGGCAGGACTGCGATCCATCTCGAATGTTGTGGACGCTACCAACTACATCATGTTGGAGCTCGGCAAGCCGACGCACGCGTTTGACCGCGCGAAAGTTGGCGAGACTGTACAGATTCGCCTGGCCAAGAAGGGGGAGACCCTTGAAACGCTTGACCACGAGGTGCGCACCCTCGATGCGACCGACTTGGTGGTGGCAGATGAGCGCACCGCCCTCGCCCTTGCCGGCGTGATGGGGGGTGCAAGCAGTGAGGTCTCACCGTCCACCGCGAGCGTGATCATCGAGAGCGCCATCTTTGCTCCGACGTCAGTACGTCGCTCCGCGCAGCGACACAGCTTGCGCTCTGAGGCTTCCCATCGCTTTGAGCGCGGCCAAGAGCGCCGCCTCGCCGCGCTCGGCGCTGACCAGGTTGCTGCGCTCCTCACAGAGTGGGCTGGCGGCGTGGCCCGAGCAGGACGCCTCGTCAGCGGTGCCGAAGAGATCCCTGTCACAACGCTGAACTTCCGCCCATCGCGAGTCCGAGCCTTGCTCGGGGTCGCCCTCGCCGACGATGAGCAGGTCGCACTCCTCGGCTCAATTGGCATCAGCGCAGAAACGGTGGCGGATGCATCAAAGATCGCTATTACACCGAAGCGCTCAATCTCCGCCGCCAAGGGGAGCACGCGGACTGTGCGCGTGCCAAGTTGGCGCAGCGATCTTGAGATCGAGGCGGATCTTGCCGAAGAGGTTGCGCGCCTGCACGGCTACGAGCGCATCCCGACCTCCATTCCGAGCGCCGATCTTCCACCGCATCGCCCAAGCCCGACGCTCCTGCGTGATCGCGTGCGCCGTCTCCTTGCGGATGCAGGACTGCACGAAGTCGTTACTCACGCGCTCGTGTCGGCCACGCAGGCTGAACTCTGGAGTGAACCCGCCACACTCGTTACCGGCTCTCTGGCTGCATCGGAGGGTGCGGCTGGTGGCACGACGATTGTCTTGCAGAATCCACTTTCGGCGGATCACGATCGACTTCGTCAGTCTCTCCTGCCGAGCCTTCTCGATCGTGTGGATGCCAATCTGCGCTACGGAGCAACCACGGGCGCGATCTTTGAAGTTGGTCGTGGCTACGGCAGTACGAAGGGTGTCCCAGCGGAATGGACCCGCCTTGCCATTGCGGTATGGGGTGAGCGTGAGCAGAGTGCGCCAAGCATCGGTGCAACGACCTGGGATCTCAACGAGCTCAAGCGCCTTCTTGCCCAGGTAGCCCACCTTGTCGGAGAGCGACCAACGTACGGAGCGTCGATCGAATCGCCTCTGCTTCACCCTGGAATCAGCGCCGTCATCTCAGGTGAACGCGTCGCCGGTCTGCTCGGAGAGCTCCACCCGGCATCGCCGATCTGGCGCGATGAGCCACGAATTCTGCTCGCTGAGATTGCAATTTCCGGACTTCGAGCAGGGCACGTGGAGATCGCCCACGTTTCGCTGCCGCCAACCACGCCGCCGGTCGAGCGCGACGTGGCCTTACTGATCCCCGCAGCAACCACGGTGGGCCAGGTTGTCGCCGTGGCGCGAGAGATCGTTACTCGGGCAACGGCGGTCGAACTCTTTGATCTGTTTGACGGCCCCCCTCTGGCTCCAGGGGAGCGATCGGCGGGGCTGCGCTTCACCTTCCAGCCCACCGCAACCGGCGCCGACGATGAGGCGATTGCGACTGAGTTGACCGCCTTTGAAGGTGCTGTGCTCCGCGCCTGTGGGGCACGCATTCGCGGCGTCGAGGGGCAATGAGCGCGACCGTCCTGGTCGATCTTGTCGTTGTGGTGCTTCTCGTCCTCGCGGCGTGGAGTGGTGGGCGCACTGGAGCCGCGCGCAGCGCAGTCTCTCTCGTCGCACTCGCCCTCGGACTCGTCATCAGTGCACAGGGGCAGAGTGCAATCACCGCGTTCATTGGCCAACTCCTCCCCGGCGTGGACACGCGTCTCATTGGGCTCGGCATCTTCATTGGTGGCATCTGGATCCTCCTGGCCATCGCCTCCTATCTGATTGGCCGTCTGCTACAGGCGTCGTTGCGCGCCATTCACCTTGGGCCGGTCGACACGGTGCTCGGCGCCGTCTTCGGCCTGCTGCAGTGGAGCGTGGCGCTGGCCGCCCTCATCTTCGTGTGTGACGCTGCAGCATCGGTCAGTTTCCCGCTGCCGTCGCCGCTGAGCGACGTTGTCACTGCGATCAGGACGGCACAATCATCTGAGGTGATTCGTGGTCTGATCTTTCCGATCGTGAGCCAGCTCTTCGGCGGACTCCTTCCAGAAGGCCTGCGCGCACTCCTCGTTCCGTGAGGCGCGCAGCGGCTCAGCCGTACGACGAGCGCTCCCTAACGCGCCTGGAGTGGTCGACACTCCTTGAGATCCTCATCGACGCATGCGCATTCGCCCCGTCGCGTTCCCTGGCAGAGGGTCTGCGGCCTACTGCTGACGGCGGTAGCTTGCCAACCCTGCGCAACCTTGGGCATGAGATCGCGGAGCTGCGGCGAGACGGGGGAGACCCGCACATTGGCGGAGCAAGCGACCTCGAGCCGGCCGCTGAGCGCGGTGCGAAAGGGGGCAGCCTCGATGGATCTGCACTCTTTGCGATCAGCGAGACACTTCGCGTTGTCGAGCGCCTTTCGGGCGATCTCGCCGGTTCAGGGCCAACACTCAGTGCGCTTGGCGCCGCCCTTGCACCGCTCCGTCCGCTGCGCAGTTCAATTGAGCGTGCAGTCGCGTCCGACGGCTCAATTCTCGATGCGGCATCACCCCTTCTCGGTGGGCTGCGCGCACTCCACCGCACCAGTCTTGAGCGTCTCCGAACTCGACTCGAAACGCTCGCCCACGCCAAGAACTACAGCCCTTACCTACAAGAGCCAATCGTCACGATGCGAAACGGTCGCTACGTGCTGCCGGTGCGTTCGGAGTGGAAGTCGCGGGTTCCAGGGATCGTGCACGACGCGAGTGCAACCGGGCAAACCGTGTGGATCGAGCCCATCGAGGTGGTCGAGCTCGGGAACGCTGTCCGAGAGTCAGAGGCGGCAGTTGCCACCGAAGAGGCTCGCATCCTCGGAGCACTCTCAGCCCTTGTCGGGACAGATGCGGCAGCTCTCCGCACGAACGGCGAGCACCTCGCCCGCTTTGATTTGGCCCGTGCTGTTGCTGATGTGGCGCGTGATCGTGATTGGGTCTACGCCAGCGATACGCCAAACGGCGACCTCTCCCTCACAGAGGCGAGCCACCCACTCCTCACGCCGCCAGTAGTGCCGATGAACCTCCGCCTTGACGCTGATCAGAGAGTGCTGGTGATCACTGGACCAAACACTGGCGGAAAGACCGTGGCCCTCAAGGCGGTAGGGCTCCTGACCGCGATGCATCACGCCGGCCTCCCGATCCCAAGTGGTCCTGGGTCCACGGTGCCCCCTACGGGGAACGTCTGGGCTGACATTGGCGACGATCAGTCGATCGCCCAGAGCCTCAGCACCTTCTCTGGTCACCTCACTTCGATTCAGCGCATTCTGCTCGGTGCGGTGGCGGGCGATGTCGTGCTCCTTGATGAGGCGGGGGCGGGGACGGATCCAGCGGAGGGGGCCGCACTCGCAGCAGCAATCATTGACGAGCTGCGACTACGTGGCTGCCGCGTGTTGGCAACGAGCCACTATGCAGAGCTGAAGCAGTACGCGCACGTGACTCCTGGGGTGCTGAATGGGTCCGTAGCCTTTGATCTAGCAACGCTTGCGCCAACGTATCGCCTTGAGGTTGGTGCACCAGGGGGTTCGCAAGCGTTCGCGATTGCGGCACGACTAGGGCTGCCACAGGCGCTGCTCGATGCGGCACAAGCTCGTCGCAGCGACCAGGGAGCAACGTTAGACGCAGCGCTAGCAGCGGCCGCTGATGCCGAACGGGCTGCGCGGGAGGCACGTCAGGTTGCAGAGGGGCTGCAGGAGCGCGCAGCCGACTCGCTGGCCCAGGCTGTCGAGTTGCGTCGGGCTACAGAGCGAGGCGCTGCGGAGGCGCGCCAGGCGGCAACTGCTGACGCGCGTGTAGCGGCAGCAGCGATCTTGCTGCGTGTCGAACAGCTGCGGGCCGCACTCGAGTCGGGGAGCCTCACACCCCAGGCTCTTGCGATGGCAACAGATCTGCAGCAGGTAGTAGATGCTGGCGCAGCCACGTCACTCGACGAAGAGCCAGATGCGAGCGGGGGGCCATCTCCATCGGTGCTTGCAGCCGCCGTCGGAAGCGATGTGGTGTTGCGCTCGGGGGCGCGTGGCACGCTACTCGCGGTGGATGGCGCGAGTGTGACAATCGCGCTCGGTCGGATGCACAGCTCAATGCCAGTCACGGAGATCAGCAAGATCCTCGCGTCGGCGAAGCGAACCCCACAGTCCGCAGTACGACTGACAGGCTCCTTGGCCACTGCAAAGCTTGATCTTCGTGGCGCTCGCGTTGAAGATGCCCTGGCAGCGCTAGAGGCACGCATTAGCGCCGTGCTGCTGGCAGGTGGCGATCAGTTAGAGATCATCCATGGCGTTGGGACCGGGGCGCTGCGCGACGCTGTTCGCCGCAAGCTCCGAGAACTTCCTGAGGTTCGAGAGGTGCGCACGGCTGATGAGCCTGGTCGCGAAGGGGTGACGTTCGCCCTCTTGTAGACGCCCTACGGCGCTGATGGGCTCGGAGAGATCGAAGGAACTGGCGTAGGCACAGGACTGGCTGTCTCTGAGAGACAGGAGAGGGTAGGGGCGATCGTGCCGCCCCACGTAGCGCCGTTCGGCTGCCAGAAGGGTGCATAGAAGTAGGCGGTCATGCCTCCCCGAACGCCACCAACGATGCCAGCGCCGAGCCGTGCGCGCTCAATCCACTCAAGGTTGGCAGCTTGCCACTTCGGCCACTGAGACTCCAACGAGCTCAAATCAAGGTAGCTCGCCTCAATGCGGGCCCCTGCGCAACCATCAGCCCAGAGCAGTCCCGTGGCGCTATCGATCTCGAGGAGGCGCGTGGTGCTGCACGAAGTTGTTGGAGCGGTCCCAGGGAAGAAGTACTCGCTCGTGGTCAGTGTTGTGCAGGCGCCGGGGAGCTCTCCCGTATGCGCATCGATGGTGATCTGCTCCAGGCCCTCTGGCTTGGCAAAGTCTGCAACGGGGAGCTTTGATGAAATTTCGGTGAAGTAGGACTGCCAGAGCCCACCTGCGGAGTCGAGGGAGTAGACCGTGGCGGGGGTCGAGTCCGAGTTGCCCATCCAAACACCAGTCACAAGATGTTGCGCCGTCGGATCTGTTGGCGCAGCCAGATATCCGAAGGCCGCAAGGTCCTTCGTCTGGTCGGTGGTTCCTGTCTTAAAGGCGGCAGGCCGACGCTTCCCACCGCTGGCAATGATCTTTCGCTTCGACCATGGGCGGTTAACGGCTGGGTCCGTGTTGCCGGCAATGATGTCGGTCATCAGTTGGGCGGTATCTTTGGCGAACGCTTGGTTTGCGCTCTCAACCGGTGAGGGCGCCTCCCACACTACGGCTCCGTCACGATCCTCAATACGCAGGATGTAGCGACGATCGACCTTTGTGCCGTCGTTCGCCAGGGCACCATAGGCGGAGAGGAGGTCGACGTAGCGCACCTCAAGGGTGCCAATGGCGAGTGAGGCACCAGCCACATTCTCACTATTGTTCTGGAACTTGAATCCGCTATCGCGCATCTGACGCCAGACGCGATCCTGTCCTGCTCGAATAACGGCCTTGATTGCCGGGACGTTCAGTGAACCCTGCAGCGCTTGGCGCATGCGGACAGGGCCATGTTCGCTCCCCTCAGAGCTCGCCGGGGTCCAACCCTGACCGAAGTCGACGGGCACGTCCATCAGGATTGTTGCAGGGGTTACGGCGCGATCCTGAAGTGCGTAGGAGTAGGTGATCGGCTTGATAGAACTTCCTGGCTGCCGGTATCCACTCAGCACGTCATATTCGGGCTGGAATACGGTGCCACTCGCTTCACCGTAGTAGTCCGCTGAACCGGCGTAGGCGAGGATGTCGCCAGTCCGCGCATCTAGCGTTGCGACAGCGGCGTTGTTGATTTCAAGGCCGTGGATTGTCTTCAGCCAGTCGGTCGTCTTGACGCCGATGCTCTTGAGATAGGCCTGGTACTCCTTGATTTGCGTGGAGCGAACAGCGAGAGCCCACTTCTCGGCGGCCTGCTGCATCCCCCAATCGAGCGAAGAGATGACCTTGTAGCCGCCGGTATCCAGTTGCTGCTGGCACCCTTCGGTGTCGGTGCAGAGGATTCCCACGAGGAAGTCGCGCACTCGGTTCACAAAGTGCGGCGCACTCATTTTGGCCAGTGGTGAGTTGATCAGGATGATCTCCTCTGCACGCGCCGTTTCAATGTCTGCGTCAGTGATGGTGGCGGTCTCCTGCGGGATGCCACTTTCGCGTGCTGACTTCAAGAGGTCCAGAACAACACTACGGCGCTTTGCAACCGCAGAGTCGAGCGGAACGCGAATCACTCCATCTGCACCAACTACCGCGTTCTCGCGCAGGTCGTACGTGCTTGGCGCCTGTGGGATGGCGGCGAGTAGGGCCGCTTCGCCCAGGGTGAGCTGGTCCAGCGTCTTGCCAAAATACTGCTGCGAGGCGGTCAGAATGCCGTACGAGCGTGAGCCGTAGTAGTTGTTGTTGAGGTACTTGGCGATGACCTTCTCCTTGCCGACTCGCCCTGGGAACTCCTTGGTGAGTCGGATCGCCTGGATGATCTCTTTGACCTTGCGCTCGTAGACGCTCCCCTTAAAGGCTGAGTTGGGGAGGAGCACGCTGCGGACCAGCTGCTGGGTAATGGTCGAGCCACCTCGGCCAGACCCGCCCAAGGTGTCGAGTGCGGCGGCTACGAAGCCGAGTGGGTCGAACCCTGAGTTCTCCCAGTAGGTCTTGTCCTCAATGGCGGTGGTGGTGTCGAGCACAATGCCGGGGATGCTGGCGAAGTCCACCTCGGTGCGCCGATCAGAGCCGAATGCGGCCAACTGCACGGTGCCCGTCCGGTCGTAGACCGTCGTGTTCTGGTTCAAAACGATGGTGTCGAGGTCCTTGGGGTCGGGGAGATCAGAAACCACGGCGCTGTAGATGGCGATGGTGCCGCCATAGGCGATCGCGGCGATCAGCAGGCAGGCACCGAGGAGGGCAACTGGCAGGAGGGCGAAGAGCCCCCCAAGAAGGCGCTTTCGGGGGCGGGCGCTTCGCTGAGTTGAGTTTCCCGAGGCCATGTTCATCGCTGTGAAGGTAGCATAGGGCGCATGGTGAACCCTCTGGCCTCTGAGCTCCTCCGCGACTTCACCGAGCGAGGTCTGCTCCACGACGTAACGGCGGGTCTTGATCAACGCCTCGTCGCCGACCCCGCGATCAGCGCCTATATCGGCTTCGATCCGAGCGCCGATTCTCTCCATGTTGGGCACCTCATGGGTGTCCTTGCGCTGCGACGGCTGCAGTTGCACGGCGGTCGCCCGGTTGCCCTTGTTGGAGGAGGGACGGGCATGATCGGCGACCCATCGGGGCGATCAGCAGAACGAAACCTTCTTGATCGGGCGACTCTTGACCACAATCGCGCTGCGATTGGCGCACAACTTGCCAACCTCGTGGACTTCACGGGGAAGAGTGGTGCGTTGTTGCTAGATAACCTCAGCTGGCTAGGCGATCTTGGCCTCATTGATTTCCTTCGCGACACGGGGAAGCACCTCACCGTTGGCTACATGCTCGCGAAAGAGAGCGTAAAGACGCGGCTTGAGGGCGGCCTCTCATTCACCGAATTCAGTTACATGCTGCTCCAAAGCTACGACTTCATGATGTTGCGGAAGTTGCACGGCGTCGAACTTCAGATGGGCGGTTCCGACCAGTGGGGGAACATCACGGCTGGAACGGAACTGATCCGGCGAACGGAGGGCGAGAACGCCGACGGCGCACCACATGCATTCGGGCTCTGCTATCCGCTGCTACTCGCCAAGAGCGGCGCAAAGTTCGGCAAGACGGCAGAGGGGGCCGTCTGGCTAGATCCAGCCCGGACCAGCCCCTTCGCATTCCGACAATTCTGGATGGAGCAGGACGACGAATCGATCGCATCACTCTTGCATCGCTTCACTCTCGAGAGCGTTGCTGATACCGCAGCGCTGATGGTGCGGCACGCCGAGAACCCTGCCGCCCGTCGAGCGCAGCGCCACCTCGCACGCTCTGTGACGAGCATGGTGCACGGGGCCGATGTTGAGGCTCGCGCCGCGACCGTAGCCGACGCCCTCTTCGGCGACGGTGAAGGGGGCACCCCTGACCTTCGAGCGTTAACGACTGAGGCGCTGGCTATGTTGGCCAATGAGCTCCCAACGAGCGCCCTGCCTGACGCTGCCGAGGCGACCCTCGTTGACCTGGTGATCGCCGCCGGACTTGCCACCTCAAAGAGTGAGGCCCGTCGACTGATTGAGCAGGGGGGCGTGAGTGTGAACGGCGCCCCAGCGCCTGATGGCGCCGCAGCAGCCTTCTCGTTTGCGCCGCTGGCCGATGGCTCGCTCCTTCTCCGTAAGGGGCGCCGCGACTACCGTCTCCTCCGCCGCGCCTAACCCCTAATCCCAGGGGGGAGTGCGCTCGCCTCGCCTATACTCCCCGCATGTCAGGACATTCAAAATGGTCAACGATCAAACGCGCCAAGGGGGCGACCGACGCGAAGCGCGCCGCCCAGTTCACGAAGGTGTCGCGCGAGATCACCATCGCCGCCCGCATTAGCGGCCCAGATCCTGCCTCAAACCCACGCCTGCGCCTTGCCATCGACAAGGGTCGCGGCCTCAACATGCCGAATGACAACATCAAGCGCGCAATCGAGCGCGCCGCCGGTCTTGGACAGAGCGATGCCTATGAAGAGATCGTGTACGAGGGCTACGGCCCAGGTGGCGTTGCCGTGCTCGTCGAGGCTGCCACTGACAACCGCAACCGCACGGCATCTGAGGTCCGCAGCCTCTTTACAAAGTCTGGTGGTGCCCTGGCGAGCAGCGGTGCCGTCGCCTGGCAGTTCGAGGCACGCGGTGTCATCGAATGCATCGGCTCATTCGAGGCGGTCGGAGAGGCGGCGATTGAAGCGGGTGCCGCCGATGTTGAGGCCGATGAGGGCACCGTCTTCGTCTACTCCGACCCACAGGAGATTCACTCCGTGCAGAGCTCCCTTGAAGCTGCCGGTATCAAGGTGAAGAGTGCTGAATCCGGAATCGTCGCCAAATCTACCGTGGAAGTCTCTGCAGATGACGCTCGTAAGAACTTCAAGCTGATTGACGCTCTTGAAGAGCTCGACGACGTGCAGCGTGTAACGGCGAACTTCGAGGTTCCGCCCGAGGTCTTCGCCGAGATCGCTGGATGAGCATGCGTGTCCTGGGACTCGACCCGGGAACCGCTACCTTCGGCTGGGGCGTTGTCGAAACTGGTGGCGCTCGTCCAGCACATGTAGCCCATGGCGCATTGCGCACGGCAGCAACGCTGACCCTCGGTGCTCGACTGAGCATCTTGCGAGACGGCGTCACCGCGCTCATTCAAGAGCACCGACCGGATCGCATCGCCATTGAACGGATCTTCTCGCAGTCGAATGTGCAATCAGCGGTGGCGATCGGTGCCGTGCGCGGCGTTGCCTTGCTGATTGCTGCTGATCACAAGATTGAAGTGGTTGAGGCGACACCATCTGAAATGAAGCGCGCCATTGCTGGCGAGGGCCGCGCAACGAAGGCAGCGGTAACCAAGGCGATTACGAAGCTGCTTGCACTGCAGACTGCGCCAACGCCAGACGATGCTGCCGATGCGTTGGCACTCGCACTCTGGGGTGCCGGTGCGCGCAAAATGGAACACC
>CANKMK010000008.1 GCA_947483025.1 Chloroflexota bacterium
TCGTGGCGGGCTTCGCGTGGAATATCAGGTGCAGCCCGTTGACGGTGTCAGTGCCACCGCTGCCGATCTCGCCACCATCCGCGACATCATCGAGCGCCGCGTCAACAGCACGGGTGTCTCTGAGCCGCTCGTACAGACGCAGGGGACCGACCGAATCGTCGTCGAGCTGCCTGGCGTCACGAATCCTGACTCCATCCGCGCCCTGCTTGGCACAACCGGCCGCCTTGATCTTGTGCCGCTTCCGCGCGAGGTCTACGGCTATTTCGATGCCGCAGCGGGCCAACCACAACAGGGGACAAAGCCAGTACCTAACGAGGGCGAGACGCTCAGCGACACAACACTCAAGGCGCTCTTCTCTGGTGACCAGATTGAGTCATCTGCCGTACAGATCGATGAGTCTGGACGACGCGTCGTCTCGTTCAAGTTGAAGTCCGAGGGTGCAGATCTGTTCGCGACCTGGACAAAGGCGAATATCGGCTCCTACTTTGCGATCGTTCTCGACGGCGCCGTGAAGTCGGCTCCGTACATTCAGAGTGCAATCACCGGCGGCGAGGCGCAGATCTCGGGTGGTGGAGCGAGCGGCTTCGCAGCGGACGAAGCGGCGAACCTCGTGACAATCTTGAAGTTTGGCTCACTCCCGTTCCCAATTGCAGAGATTGGCGTTACCGACGTGAAGGCGACCCTTGGTGCGGCCTTCCTCGGCCAGGCGCTCTTCGCCGGCGCCGTGGGCATCTTGCTCGTCTTCCTCTTCATGCTCTTGCACTATCGCCTGGCGGGCGCCGTGGCCAGCGTCGCCCTCATCTTCTACGTGATCATCGTTTTGGCAATCTTCCGGCTCATCCCTGTCACGTTGACGCTCGCCGGCATCGCAGGCTTCGTCCTCTCGATCGGCATGGCGGTGGATGCGAACATCCTGATCTTTGAGCGCACGAAAGAGGAGTTGCGCATCGGGAAGGGGATCGTCCCGGCTGTCGAGGCCGGATTCAGCCGAGCGTGGAACTCCATCCTTGACTCGAACGTCTCCAGCTTGATCACGGCGTTCATCCTCTTCTACTTCGGCTCGTCAACGATCAAGGGCTTCGCCCTTGTCTTGATCATCGGCGTTCTCTGCTCACTGTTTACCGCCGTCACTGTGACGCGACTGATCCTTCGCTCCGTTATTGCGCAAAAGCGCTTCTCGTCGCCGTACCTGTACGGCGTGGCGAAGGGCGATCTCGACGCACTCGATCGGGGGGTCACCCATGGATAAGATCATTGCGCGCAAGCGCTGGTTCTTCCTCTTCTCGCTGCTCATCACGGTTCCGGGCCTCCTCTTCACCTTGGCAACTCCGTTCTCGGGCGGCACCGTGGGCTTGAAGTTCTCCATCGACTACACAGGCGGCACGATCTGGGAGTTCCGCCCAGAGAGCCCAGCCGATCCTCTCGTGGTGCAGGCGGCGGTTGCCAGCGCTGGTCATGAAGAGGCGACCGTCACAGAGGCTGGTACCGGCTTCTTGATCGTGCGCACGAAGCCACTCGATCTTCAGCTTGGTCAGGATCAGATTGAAAACGCTGGCGCCGAGCTTCAAGCCATTCGCGAAGCGGTGGTTGCGGCAATCGGTCCGATCGCGCAAGAGGGGTCGGTCTCTACCGTTGGCCCCGTCATCAGCCAGGATCTAACGCAGCAGGCGCTCCTCCTTGTCGTGCTTGGCTCGATCGGCATTCTGCTCTGGATGACCTATCGCTTCCGCAACCTCCGATTCGGCATGGCAGCCCTCGCGGCACTCCTCCATGACGTGATCGTCACTGTGGGCTTCTTTGCGATCGCGGGCACCGTTGCAGGCATCGAGATTGATGCCCTCTTTGTGACCGCCATGTTGACCATCATCGGCTTCTCCGTACACGACACGATCGTGGTGTTTGACCGCATCCGTGAGAATCTCGTGCGCCACGCAGGGGCACCGTTCGGCGACATCGTCAACCACTCGATTGTGCAGACGTTGGGCCGATCATTCAACACCACAGCGACCGTGCTGATCACGCTCCTCACCCTGCTCGTCTTTGCAGGCGGATCGATTCGAACGTTCGTGTTGACCCTCTTCGTCGGCATTCTTTCGGGGACCTACTCTTCGATCTTCAACGCCAGCCCACTACTGGTTTGGTGGGAGGAGCGCGCGCAGGCTCGTAAGGCGGCAGCGGCTCGAACCCGCACGGCGTAGGGTGCCAGCGCGGGCCTGGCGCCTAGAGCCGGTCGCGTCTCTGCATCCTGCCGCCAGCGGTGAACTCCAGGCAAGTGCAGAGCTTCTGCAACTCTTTGCCGATCTGCTGATTCCAAAGCCCCTCCATCTCTCACTGGCAACACTCCTCCAGAGCCGTGGTCTTGCTGACCCTGTGCACGCACGTCAGTTCCTTGATCGCAACGATCGCACCCTGCACGATCCGCACCTCCTCCCGGATGCGACCGGCCTGATTGCGCGCCTACGAGCCGCCGGCGAAGCAGGGGAGCCTGTCCTTGTGGTCGGTGACTTTGATGCCGATGGCCTCACTGGGGCGGCAATCATGATTCGAGCGCTCCGCGCAATTGGAGCGATCGCCGAGGGGTACATCCCGCAACGCGATGGGGATGGTCACGGCATTCCAGAAGGGGCGATCGCCGCCGCACTGGAAGATGGGGTTGAGTTGATCCTCGCAGTGGACTGCGGTACCGCTGATGTCGCGCGCGTTGCCGAAGCGCTCGAGGCTGGGATTCTCGTGGGCATCATCGATCACCACGCAGTGCCCCCAGAGCCGGCAAAGGCTGCCTGGCTCGTGAATCCGAACCGGCCTGATTCCATCTATCCGTTCCCGCATCTGGCCGGAAGCGGACTCGCCTTCAAGATCGCGCAGGGGATCTTGGCTGATCATCCGCAGCGCCGTGAACTCTTGGCGGAGCTCTCCGTGCTCGCGATGGTTGGTGGCATTGCTGACATGGTTCCTGTGGCAAATGAGTTCCGCGTCATTGTGCGATCGGCGCTCAAGGTAATGAATGGTGCCGGCACCATGCCGGTAGGAATCGCCGCGCTCCTTCGCGCGGCTGGGGCGGAGGGCCCCTACCGCGCTGAAGTTTCGGGCTTCACGATTTCTCCACGCATCAATGCCGCGGGTCGTATCGGCGACGCAGCTCCAGCGCTGGCACTTCTCACAACCGACGACCCCGCAGAGGCGACTGAGCTCGCGACGTTGCTGGAGGGGATCAACCTTGAACGAAAAGAGTTGACGAAGATTGCCATCGAGGAAGCGAGAGCACTGCTCGGCCTTGTGGTTGGCTCCTCGCGCGATGCTGCGCGAGCATTCCTGGGCGACGGCCTCGTTGCTGTGCGCGGCCCATGGTCCGTGGGACTTATCGGCTTGATCGCTGGTCGCCTCAGTGAGGAGACTGGGCGACCAGCGCTCGTGGCGCACGATGACGGGAGTGGGGCAGCCCTGCGTGCCTCAGTACGCGCACCGAAGGGCTTCGCTGTTGCCGCAGCACTGCAAGAGGCGAGCGATCTGCTGATTCGCCACGGTGGCCACGATGGCGCGGGGGGCTGTTCGTTTGCCGTGGAGGCATGGGAGGGTCTTCTCCCACGACTTAGTGCGACCTGTGCCGGCCAGGCGAAGGCGCGCACGCCAGAACTAACGGTGGACCTCACAGCACCGATCGGCAGTCGCTCCCCAATCGACCTGGCCGCGCTCGCGGATCACCTCGCTCCGACCGGGATGGGGAATCCTGAGCCCACCTTCCTCCTGCGGGACATCCCGCTCACTGCGGTGCGCCTGGTGGGGGATGGCCGCCACGCACGCCTGACCCTCTCGTTGGACGGCGCAGCCGTCGAGGCGATGGCCTTCGGGCGGCCAGATGCGGACCAGCTAGCGGGGAGCTCCGTCGACCTTGTCGTGCGAACAGCCCAACGGACGTATCGTGGATCGGCACGAATTGAGGTGCATGTTGTTGACTTGCGGCCCGCAGTGCTGGGGGAGGGTGTATGAGTGAGAGGCGGTCGCTGCAGCCACTCCCACGTACGCGCCGTGCCGCGCCGCAACCCTTCCATGGCGCGAAGCCTCCAACGAATCGCGACCTGATGAGCCGCGACGGAGCCCAGCGTCGATCGCTTAACCCTGCGCCGTTCATCGCCGGACTCCTACTTGTGCTGCTAGCGGCAGGGAGTTTCGTTGGCTTCTCGCTCAGCACTCCAGCGCCCTCCGACAACCCCAATAGCGGCCCCGAGGTGACAGAGGGGGTGACCGTGGCTGGGACCATTGCGTTTGGACGCGCCGGCTCGATCTGGAGCGTCAGTGGAGCGGGGATCCGACAGCTGACGACGGCGACTACTGATTCTGACCTTGCCTGGAGCACCGACGGCGTCTGGCTGTATGCCATTCGGCACCGCACAGAAACAGGCGGTCGCTTCCTTGGCAACGGCAAGGTGCAGCGGTACGAGATGAACGTTCCAACCCTGCTGCGGCTTTCGGCATACGGCGGCAGTGAAGAGGTGATCTTCGATGGCCTCATCCTCGGCTCTCGGCCAGCGCTGAACTGGTCCGGCTTCATGTATGGCCCAGCACTTGCCAGCGACGGACGAATTGCGGTTGCTACGGATTACCGAGGGAGTGACATTGGCAACGATGTCGTCATTCGCATCATCAGCGGTGATGGCCCAGCAATCTCAACGCCGACGCTTCCCCATGTCGCACCGTTCGGGCATCAGGATCCGGTCTGGAGTCCCGACGGGAAGGCGATCTACTACGTGCAGAACGGACTCTCCGAGGGCTCGTCGTCATCGCGCATCATTCGGTACAACATCGCCAAGAAGAGCACCACGCGAATCGGGGAGAAGGGCCTCGTACAGCCAGCGATCAGTCCCGACGGGCGTTGGATTGCGGCCGCGCGCATTTCGGCGCGTGGCACGGACGTGGTGATCATGAACGCGACGACGGGTGAGGTCGTTCTGGAAATGACTCGCACTGGCAAGTCGTGGGCTCCGGCCTGGTCACCGAACGGCGCGCAGCTGGCGTATCTCTCAGCGAGTGGCAGCCAAGCGAGCCTCAACCTCGCCTCGTTCAGCGTTGCGCCATCTGGCATCCCAAATCCGCCAGTGATCGTGAGTCCCCTGCGAGACCCCGTTGATCCGAACGTTCGGCCGGCATGGGGGAGCCTGAACACCGCGCCCGTTGCAGAGAGCCCAGCACCGTGAGTCGGTATCTCAATCTGCTCGGGGCCTCTACGGCTAGAGCGGGCTCGATCCTCTGCGTCGGTATTGATCCGGTCCCCTCATCACTCCCTCTCTCGTTCCGCGATTCGCACGCAGGCATGGAACGGTGGGTCGACACGCTCATTGCTGCGACCGCCCCACATGCGGCCGCATTCAAGATGAATCTTGCCTATTTTGAGGCGCTCGGCAGTGAGGGAGTGCGCCTGGCCGAGCGCGTTCGGCGGCAGGTTCCAGCGGAGATCCCACTCATCATTGACGCAAAGCGTGGCGACATTGGTGCGACGGTTGCAGCCCAAGGAGTTGCCCTCTTTGATCTCCTCGGTGCAGATGCAGTGACGGCCAGTCCGTATCTCGGCATCGGAGCACTTGCCCCCTTTCTCGACCGCACTGACAGATTCACCTATCTGCTCTGCCGCACATCAAACCCGGAGTCGGGTGAGCTGCAGAGCCTTCGCGTCAGTGCCAGTGATGCAGACCCAGAGGAGACACTTGCAGAGCGAGTTGCGCGCCTCGCTTCGCGTCGCGCGGAGGGCGCGGCCGGAAGGATTGGTTTGGTCGTGGGTGCGACTGATATCGCAGCCCTTCGCCAGGTGCGAGCGGCGGCTCCTGGTCTGCCCCTTCTCGTCCCTGGAGTCGGGGCGCAGGGGGGTGAGGCGAACGCAGTTGTCTCTCATGGCGGCGCGATCGCCGCTCCTGGCGACGGCGTGGTCGGGAGGGGGCTGCTCGTGAACGTGGGGCGCGGGATCAGCGACGCGGGAGCGGCCGACGAACGGGTGGCGGAGGCACTGGACGCTGCAGCAGCGGAGTGGGGGCGCCGCCTCGCTATACTCGCCCCCTAAGGGCGCCAGCCCACTACGAGGAGGTTTCTCATGCCAAACGTCGGACCGTTCGAACTGATTTTGATCCTCGCCGTCGTGCTCTTGGTCTTTGGGCCAGGGAAGCTTCCAGAGATTGGCAAGGCCGTAGGTAACTCATTCCGCGAGTTCAAGGATGCAACCTCTGGAACCTCCTCTGCGCCTGCGAAGCCGCGTGCCAAGAAGGCGACAAAGCGCGCCGCAGCGTCACGCCCAAAGCGAAAGGCGTAACGTCGGTTCGAGCCGATCATGCCTCGCGCAAAAGAGGGCGACGCACCGGCGCCACTCGTCCATCACCTTAAAGAGCTGCGCCGACGCGTCGGCGTTGCCTTAGCCGCCGTCATTGTGGGTGGCATCATCACCTTCGCCTGGTGTGATCCGCTCATTGCGCTCCTGCGTGCACCACTTGGCGACACGCCACTCTTCTTTGTCGGCGTTGGTGACGCGTTTGGCATCCGTATGCAACTCAGCCTTATCGGCGGTGTGGCGCTCGCGATGCCGATCTGGCTCTGGCAGGCATGGGCCTTTATTCGACCTGGCCTTACGGATTCGGAGCGTCGTGCGGCGCGTCCCTGGATTCCCCTCGCACTCCTCCTTTTCATCATTGGCGTTGCGGTCGCCTGGGTGGTGTTGCCGTTTGCGGTCAGCTTCCTTCTCTCGTTTGCGACCGACGATCTCACCCCACTCATTGCGGCGGACCGCTACTTTGGATTTGTCGGTTCACTCATGCTCGTCTTTGGGCTGGCGACGGAGTATCCGATCCTCTTGGTCTTTCTATCGCGCGTGGGGGTTGTGACGTCGAACAAGCTCCGTCGCTGGCGCAGAAATGCACTCGTTCTCGCCGTGGTCGTGGGCGCATTTGCTACACCGGGAACAGACCTCGTCAGCCCAATCGTTCTCGCTGTGGTCCTCTACGTCCTCTACGAGCTCTCGATCTGGCTAGTTCGGGCAGGGGGGCGCTAATGGTCACGCCGGCAGCCCCACACAAGATCGTGCTGCTCACGGGGCTCTCTGGTGCAGGGAAGAGCACTGCAACCAAATCGCTGGAGGATATTGGATTTCGCACGATCGATAACCTGCCCAATGACCTGATTCCCGCTCTTCTTGAGAAGATTCAACTCCAGCCTGAGCGGTTTGCCCGACTCTGCCTGGTGATTGATGCACGCGATGGTGATCCGCGCGCAGCGATTGACGCGGTTCGAGAGGCAAGCGCTGGGATCGGCCTTGAGAGTCGCGTGATCTACCTTGACTCACGAGACGATGTGCTGATTCGACGATTTAGCGAGACGCGGCATCGTCACCCACTCGGTGGACCGATTGATGCACCAAGCGATGTTGCAGGGGCTATTCGGGCGGAGCGGGACCTTCTCAGTGCGTCACGAGAGATCGCGGATGCCGTGATTGATACGAGCGATCTTTCGGCACGTGAACTGCGGGATCGGTTGGTCCAAGAGGTGTTGGGTGGCGACGCTTCCATCTCCGTGCACCTGACGAGCTTCGGCTACAAGCATGGGATCCCGCTTGATTCCGATCTCCTCTTCGATGTGCGATCGGCGGCAAATCCCCACTGGGTTCCAGAGTTGCGGCCAAAGGATGGGCGCGATCGAGATGTTGCTACCTACGTGTTGAATGACCCGGTCGGAGCATCGATTGAGGCCGCAATCGCATCGTTTGTCGCCTCAACCCTAGAGACCTATCTCGGTGATGGCCGTGGGCGCCTGAGCATCGCCATCGGTTGCACCGGTGGCCGCCATCGCTCGGTAGCGATCAGTGAGTCGCTGGCGGCGAGGCTACGGACACAGGCAGGAGCGCATACGGTCCACGTGCACCACCGTGATGTGGAGAAGATCTAACCGGTGAGTCGAATTGGCTGGCTGAAGCCCGGTCTTGGAGTCAAGCGTTGGCTGCTCTTGGCCTTCGTTGGCGCGGGGACGATTGCACTTGGTGCGCTGAGCGGGATTCGCGCGCTCGCGGCAGGGGCCCAGCTTCCAGATCCGCTTGTGCAAATCGCAGAGGTTGTCGCCCTGCGCGATCTTGACCCGATGGTTCGCGCCGCTACGGCCGCCGTGATCGGATTACTCCTTGTTGTGGTTGGACTCGGCGGCCTGGCACGTGCTGCGATCCTGCCGTATCGCACCGACCGACCTGGGGTGTCACTTCTTGAACTACTGGAGCGCCGTCGCAGACTGGCCCGTGGGCGCCGTGTAGTGGTGCTCGGTGGCGGCACCGGGCTTGGAACCGCGCTTCGCGGCCTGAAGCTCGAAACAGCGCATCTCACCGCGATCGTGTCGATGGGGGATGACGGCGGCTCATCGGGCGTGCTGCGTGAGCAACTCGGCATCCCGCCCGTTGGTGACTTGCGGAACTGTCTCGTGGCCCTCTCGGATGCAGAGTCCACCGCAGCCGATCTTCTGCGCTTCCGACTTCCGGCTGATCCTGGCGCACCGCGCGGGCACGCGATCGGCAACCTCTTGCTTGCGGCCGCAATCCACCAAGAGGGGGGTGATCTCGAGCGTGGCGTTGCGCGCGTACACCGCATCCTCAATGTACGAGGAGAGGTAATCCCTGGAACCACGATTGCGCTTGAGCTGATCGGCACCACGACGGATGGGGCGACCGTCCGAGGGCAGGCACAGCTTGCGCGCACACGCCACATTGAGCGCATGCGCATCGCGCCTGAGGGTGCGCGAGCAACTCCGTCAGCGATTGCGGCGATTCAGCAGGCCGACCTGATCGTGCTTGGGCCAGGTTCGCTCTACACCAGCGTCATCCCACATCTGCTCGTACCGGAAATCCTTGCTGCACTACAGGCGCGACGTGCACCGCTGGTGTGGGTGGCGAACGTTGACGAGCAAGAGGGTGAGACGGAAGGGATGGATCTTGACGCCCATCTCGCAGCGCTTGAGGCGCATGGTGCGTCAGGGCTCATCGACGGCATCCTCGCCACGTCAGCAAGTGCGCGACGCGCAGGAGCCGTCGGGGGCGTGCCGATTGTGCCGACGTTGCACCATGCCACGGATGCAGAGGGTCGCAAGCGCCCGCCACTCTTCGTGCGCGATGTCGCCTCTAGGCGAACGCCGCATCTCCATGAGCCGAACCTTCTCTCTCGCGCACTCCTACGCCTCCCACTGCGCGAGCCTCGACGCCCACGATGAGTCGGGGGGAGGCGGACCTCGTCGCCTCGATCCGTCACGAGCTGGCGGCAATCCGACCGGCGCGTACCTGCTGCATTCAGGCCGAGCTTGCTGCACTTGCCGATTCCGGTCGTCGCGTTGACGTTTCGTTGGCGCGTGCAGTGCATGAGCTGGGCACCGAGCTTTCGCAGCGCGGAGCGGCGCGAGGTTGGGCGGGTGCGCCGCGAAACCAAGCCGAGAGTTGTGCTGCAGATCTGGCCAGCACTCGATCGGCGCAGCACTGTCGACTCGCACTCTTGCGGGGCCGACTCTTAGCGAGGGGATCGCTCTCCCTCGCCTCGGGGAGTGTGCACCTTGAGATCAACGTCTCGTCCGCAGAGGCAACGCATCTCGCTCGGCTGACCGAGCTAGATCAACTAGGCGGACATCGGCGAGAGCGACGCGGCAAGGGGCTCCTGGTATGGAAGGGTCGCGAGGTGCTCATCGATCTGTTGCGGCGACTCGGCGCAACGGCTGCCGTCGCTGAGATGGAGGCGCGTGGCATCGGCCGAGAGGTTCGAGGGAACTTGAATCGCAGTGTGAATGCCGAGACCGCGAACCTCACCCGCGCAGTGCACGCTGGGATGCGGCAGGCGCGAGCGTGCACGGCGGCACTGCAGGAGGATCTTCTCCAGACAGATGGAGTGCACGAGCGGGTCGCCCGTGCGCGATCGGGGGCACCAGACGCCACCCTTGGCGAGCTGGCCGCGGAGCTTGATTTGGCGCGCTCCACGGTGCAGCGGGCACTCGCCGAAATTGAGCGTCGTGTCAGTGCGGCGCAGGCGGGGGGCCACTCAGCCGGGCAACCTCTGCGATGATTCACGCATGAGCAGTCGACAGATCACGATCATTGCGAACTGGAAGGCGAACCTTCCGCCAAGCGAAGAGGTTGCGCTGGCCAAGGAGATCGCCGAAGGGCTGGGGGGCGCACTTCAGACCACGGGAGAGTCGCCACGCCTTCGCCTCCTCCTTGCGCCGAGTGCGCTCGGTCTCGTCCCCGTCGCCTCGCTCCTGCGACGGGAGTACCCCCAGGCCGGCATCGAGGTCGCCGCACAAGACGCCTCACGCAACAGCGCTGGGGCATTCACGGGTGAGATCCCCGCTGATCACCTGGTCGGTATCGCCCCTGCCGTTATCGTGGGTCACTCGGAGCGACGTCGCGACCACGGCGAAAGCGATGAGGTCGTTGGTACAAAACTCGCGCGAGTGGTAGCGGCGGGGTTGGCACCGGTGCTCTGCCTTGGCGACAACCTCCCGAAGGCGGAGACCTCAGCGCGTGTCGACTACGTGCAAGCCCAATGTGCGGCCGCGTTCGCCGCCGCAGAGCGCGCCGGCTGTAGCGCGACGCACCTCTACGCGGCGGGACTTGTCATCGCCTACGAACCTGTCTGGGCGATTGGTACCGGCAACCCCGCCTCGGTCGAAATTGCGGAGGGAATCGCCGTCGGCCTGCGCAGCGCGCTCCATCGTGAGGAGCTCCCCGTGCTCTACGGTGGCTCCGTTGACGCCCCTTCCGCCGCAACGTGGTTCGGCACGCCAACAACGCGCACCGCTCTCGATGGACTCCTTGTCGGTGGCGCCTCCCTCCACGCCGATCGTTTCGTTGCCATCGTGCGCGCCGCGCTAGCCGCCTCGGACGCTGCGTAATGCCAAGCCCCGCACGCCGAATCGCGTTGGTGATCATTGATGGGTTTGGCGTGAGCAACGGAGGAGCCTGTGATGCGATCGCTGCCGCCTCCATGCCGAACTGGCGTGCACTCTGCGCGCAGCACCCACATACAACGCTTGGCGCCAGCGGAGAGGCGGTCGGACTCCCCGCCGGCCAGATGGGGAACAGCGAGGTCGGCCACCTGAACATTGGGAGCGGGCAGCGCGTGCCACAAGACCTTCCACGCATCGATGCGGCGATTGCCGACGGCTCGTTTGGTCAGATGGGAGCCTTGCGCAGCGCACTCGCTGCAGCAGGGGAGAGCGGCCTACACCTGATTACGTTGCTTGGCGACGGCGGCGTTCACGCCAACGACCGACATGCGATTGAGGTGCTGCGCGCCGCCCACGAAGCCGGTGTCCCGCGAATCCTCGTGCACCTCCTCCTCGATGGCCGTGACACGCCACCCCGATCAGCTGCCGCAGCGCTCGCCTCGTTCGAGCAGCGCATGCGCGAAGCGGCGCCATCTGCAGAGATTGCCACGATTGGTGGACGCTACTACGGCATGGATCGAGATGGCCGATGGGAGCGCACGAACACTGCGCTTGAAGCGATCGTCCTTAGCGATGACCGTTTCGCCAGCAGCCCAGGCCTTGCCCTCGAAGAGGCGTATGCCCGGGGTGAGAGTGACGAATTTGTCATACCGACTCGAGTGGCACTACGGGATAGTACGGCGGTGCGATTCTCCCCAACCGATGTGGTCATCCATGCAAACTTCCGTGCCGACCGGGCTCGTCAACTCATCTCTGCGCTGGCGGCTCCAGA
>CANKMK010000009.1 GCA_947483025.1 Chloroflexota bacterium
CGCTGGTGCTGCACCCAGGGCCAATGAACGAAGGGGTCGAGATTGACCCCGACGTTGCCGACGGCCCACGCAGCCTCGTACTCGAACAGGTGCGCGCGGGGATCCCGATGCGCATGGCAGTTCTGCAACAGGTAGTGAGCGAGGCGCGCGCATGACCGATCTGCTGACCGCGAACTTCGCTGATCACTGGGTTGTTGATCCCGTCGCTGGGCTCGCAGGCGTCGCCGATGTCAGCGTTGTCGCGGGCCAGATCGCTTCGGTGACCTGGCGCGATGGTGAAGCGGCGGCACACGAGTGTTGGGCGGCGGGTGCGAACCCTGGCCCTAGCGATCCAACCGTTGCACTCCTGCCAGCGCTGATCGACTTACATGCGCACTTCCGGCAGCCTGGATCAAACGCCTCAGAAGAGGTACAGAGCGGAGCCCGTGCGGCGGCGCATGGTGGGTACGGCACCGTCGCGCTGATGCCCAACACGGAGCCAGCCGCCGACAACGTGGAGACGCTTCAAGGGATGACCGCGGGCGAGCGCCACAGCGTGCGACTCCTCCCCATCGCCGCCGCCACGGTTGGTCGCGCCGGCACGCAGGTGAGCGACGTGGCGGCGCTCGTCAAGGCTGGTGCCGTCGCAATTTCGGACGACGGGAGCCCGATCGCCGATCGCGCCATCTTCCGCGCCGCACTCCTGGCCGCCGCCGCTGTAGGGATTCCACTGATCGAGCATTGCGAAGAGCCGTCGCTCACGGCTGGCGGCGAGGCGGCCGACGGGCTCGTCGCCTCGCGACTCGGCCTGCGACCCTGGCCCGCGACGGGAGAGCTGCGTGCCGTGGAGAGTGCCATCGCCGTGTTGCGTGACGTAGCTGCCTCAACGAAAACAGCGCGACTGCACTTGACGCACCTTTCCACGGCAGCGGCACTCGCGGCGGTACGTTCGGCTCAGGGTGAAGGTTTACCGCTCACCTGTGATGTGACGCCGCACCACATCGCACTGACCGATGGGTGGATTGCCGGTGATCGACGATGGGCCTGGGAGGTTGCTGCCGGTGACGAGTTCCTCACCCCAACCGCTGATGCATTCAACGCAAATCTTCGCGTCTGCCCGCCGCTGCGCACCACAGACGATGCGACTGCTTGTCGCGAGGCGTTGCGCAACGGCACCGCACTCGCGATCGGCACCGATCATGCACCGCACTCGCGCGAGAAGAAGCAGGTCGAGTTTGGACTTGCCGCGAACGGGATCGCTGGCATCGAGACGAGCCTCAGTGTTGCGCTTGCCGCGCATCGCGCCGGGGAACTTCCGCTCGCGACGATCGTCGCTGCGCTGACAACCGGACCAGCGCGAGTTCTCGGTATCGCCGCCACGGGTGTGACCCCGGGCGCAATGGCATCGCTGGTACAGATTGATATCGCCACAAGTTGGCGCCCGAGTCGCGAGACGCTCCTTGGGCGCAGCATCAACACGCCGCTCCTTGAGCGCGAACTCCCTGGCGTGGTGCAGCGAACCGTTCTAGAGGGCCGCCCCGCCTATCAGAGGTAAGTCGCAATCTGCGCCACAATAGGCAGATGAGCACTACACCCGCACCAGAGTCCATGCCCGAGTACAAAGGGGGGCCACTCGATGCCGACCGCGGCCCAGGCCTCGGCTGCTTCTGGATTCAGGCGGTGGCACTGGTCATCGCGATGATCCTCGCCCCCCTCTCGGCCGTGCTGAACTGGCCCGCCCCGATCGCGATTGGCCTCCTGATCCTGGTGGTCATCCTGCTCCTTCTGGTGGGGCAGACCTCGATCTTCCTACTGCGCCTCGTGGCCGCCGATCGGAAGGGGCGCCGTGCACCGATGCGGAGCGCCACGAAGACGGTCGGTCAGCTTGAAGACGAGTCAAAGGGCGACAAGGGGAGCGGTGGCGTGGGAGAATCTCGCTAATGCCAGTACTTGCAACCTACTTCTCGATTCGACGGGGGCGCGACCCCTTCTTTAAGTTTTTCATGCGCACCCTCTTCCCACGAACGGTGAAGGAGTACGAGAAGAAGTTCGGCATCAAGTTCATCGGCTGGTACAACGTGGCGCACGGCTGGGACTTTGACAACGTCATCATGTTTGATCTGCCCGACTACGGCACCCTCGACAAGTTGGAGGCCGACGAGTCATCACGCGCCCTCGGACATCGCGCCGGCGAGTGGATGTTCGAGCGGCATCACTCCATGTTCTTGCGCGAGCGACTCTCTTCTGACCTGGAGTACACGGGCTGATGATCTTCGGCCGAAAGCCAAAGGTTGAGGTGATTCCTGCTGAAGGTGCACTGGCGATCACACCAGAGGTTGCGCGCCGCTTCGCTGACGCCGCTGAGGCTGCTGGCTCCGAACGACTTCTGGCAATTGAACATGCAACCGAGCGGCTGAGCCGCTACCTACGCGAGCATCGCAACGTGCTCCAGACTGCAGGCCCGCTGATCCTTGCAGGAGCGGCCGACGCCGCAGAGCTCGTGTTGGACGAGGAGGGTGGCTTCACCATGAGCTCAACTGATGCTGAAGGCGCAGCCTCGATGGATCGCGTGAGCATCTCCGAGGTGGTGGAGCTCTGGGGCGCCGCTGACCTGTATGACCGCATTGAAGCAGCACTCCGCTCATCGGCTGGACTTGCGCCACGACCAACTGGTGCGATCGTGGCGGGCCTCGGCGTGGCCGGGGACGACCGCGCGTCGGTCTGATTCGCGATGGGCAGCACGCCCGTCGCAGGCGAGCTTCTTGCGATTGGTGAGCTAGCCCCTGGACGAATTGCCCTTGAGTTTCGCGCGCCAACACTGATTGCGGGCCTTCGCCCTGGCCATGCGCTGCACCTGGTGCGTCCGGAATCGGGTGGCTATCGCCTACGGCGCGTTGCCCCCGTCTCGCGCGTTGATCTTATCCGCGGGAGTGTTGAGGTTGCGCTGCAGCCACGTGCCGATGGGGGGCAGGATGCGCTTGCTGGGCTGCGTGTTGGCGATGTAATTGAGCTGATCGGGCCGATCGGTCAACCGATCCTCATCAACAAGGCCACGATGCGGCTTCTGCTGATCACCGATGTCGAGGGATTCGCGTGGGTACGCGCTCTGGCCATTGCCGCCTCGCGTTCAGGTATTGGTGTCACGGTGCTGCAACAGGCGGAGACTGGGGGCGATCTACCCTCAGCAAACCTCCTCCCCGACGACGTAGAGATCGTTGTCGCCACGAGCGATGGCAGCATCGGCCACCGCGGCACTGTGGCTGACCTGCTCCCCGAGTACGTCTCATGGGCAGATCAAGCGGTTGTTGCTGGTGCAGTTGAGATTCGCGCCGCTGCTACATCTGCCGCGCTCCGTCGCCGCTCCGCAGATCGAACGACTGCAAACGGCAAACCTGCGCGTTCACGCACTGCACCGGCCGGTGATCGAGCACCGTGGCTTCAGGCGTTGTTGGCACACGAGATTGGCTGTGGCATTGGCGCGTGCGGCGGTTGCACCGTTGCAACGCGTGCCGGTCAAGTGCGTCTCTGTCGCGAAGGACCAGCCGTTGATGCAACAGGCACCTCATCAACAGGCGGTGCATAAGTGCCCCCACGAAAGCGCACAAAGGTCGCCGCGCCGCGCAAGAGTAAAACGGCGCAGGTGGCGGAACAGGTGAGCGAACGCATCAACCCGCTCACCGTTGACCTTGCCGTCACCCTTGGCACTGAGCATCCGCTGCGACTCGAGCGGCCGATTGTCGTTGCCAGCGGGCCACTCGGATTCGGTAACGAGGCTGGCGGCGCGATTGACCTGCGTGCGGTTGGGCTCTTTGTGGTGCGCGGCATCTCGCTGCGACCGCGATTTGGCGGCCTCATGCCTCGACTGGTGGAGGTACCTGGCGGGCTGATGCATGCGGTGAACCGAGAGAATCCAGGCGCTGATGAGGTAATGGATCGACACGGCGCAAGTTGGCGCTCAGCCCCATGTGCGGTCGCCCTCTCCCTTGTCGCCACATCGGTGAAGGAGCTTGCGCAACTGATCGCGCGGGTTGAACGTCGCGCAGATGAGCTCGGCATCGCGGCGCTTGAGATTGATCTCACCGCTCCGTGCGATGGTCTAGAGGGTGCTCGATGGGAATCTTCGGCGGATGAATCGCTCCGCTTGATCGATACGGCGCGTGGCGCGACCGACCGACCACTTATTGCGAAGGTCTCGTCGGCGGCGAGTGAGCTCCGCCGCTTGGCGAGCGAATCAATCGACGCGGGAATCGATGTGCTCTCCGTGAGCGGATCGCCGCACGGGTTCCTTCCTGACCGCGCGCGGCGTGGGCCGGCCCTGGCTGCAGGCATCGGTGAGCTCTCAGGGCCGCTGGTGCGCCCCGCCGCACTCGCGGCAATCGCGGAGGCGGCGAGCGGTTCTGGCGCCGCGATCATCGGTGGCGGAGGGATTGGATCACCGGCTGATGCCCTCGATACCTTCGCCGCTGGTGCAAGCGCCGTGAGTCTCGGAACCGCACTCTGGGCAGACCCGCGACTCCCTGGAGCGGTGGGTGACTCCTTGCGGCGTGCGGTAGCTGCTCGGGGCGAGACGAGCGTCCTCGCCCTGCGCGGGAGCGCGCTAGGCTCTCGCCATGAGTGAACCACTTCGCCCGCTGCGCGAGACGCTGACGCCACCTGCCGGTTACCCCGCCGCCCCGGTCGACCCGCGCGATCGCGCAGCAACTGCGCAGCGAATCGAGGGTCTGTTGCTCGCGACGGGGGCACTGCAGCGTGGGCACTTCTTGCTTAAGAGTGGACGCCACGGCGACCAGTACCTTGAGAAGTGGTCGCTACTGCAGCACCCCTCTGCCGCTGCAGAGATCACGCGCGCACTTGCCGTACAGAGCCTTGAGTTGGTCCAGGCGCATGGTGGCGACATTGATCTCGTTGTTGGGCCAACCACTGGGGGCGTCCTCTTGGCGTATGAGGTGGGTCGACTCCTGGGGGTTCGCGGTCTCTTCGCGGAGGAGGTGCGTGGAGATGACGGTCTCATACGTCGCGAGTTCCGTCGCGGCTTTCAGATTCCACCACGCGCTCGCGTGCTGTTGGTAGATGACATTCTGACAACGGGTGGCTCACTGCAAGCGCTGCTTCCACCGCTCTATGCCGCTGGTGCCCATCCAATTGCGGCCGCGGTTGTTGCAAGCCGCACTCCGGAGCTCACCGCAATTGAAGCAGTGGGGCGTGATCCGATTCCACTCATCGCTGGGATCACCCTCAGCCTGCCGACGTACGAGCCAGACAACTGTCCACTCTGTGCGGCGGGGGAGCCGATCGGGGCCCCTGGGAGCAGCGGCCGCTAGTTAGTTCGCGGCGAGTTCAACCAGCGCAGCGTCAAGCTCGTCTGAGCTGATAACCCCCTCAAGGGAGCGCAGAATTCGACCGTCGCGCCCGACCGTAAAGATCCATGGCTCAACGGGAACCTGCCATGCGGTGACAATGCTCGTCGCCTGAAGTCCACCACCGGTCGCAAGGACCGGAATCAGGCGTGTGCCGTTCCAGCTCATCTGATACGGCTCGACGTGGATGATCGCGACCCCCGGATTGCGGGCAGCAGCCTCCTTCAACAGCGTGAGCGTTGGCCCACATGCTTGTGAGACGCAGAATGCGGGCGACGCGAAGGCGATGAGGAAAGGGGTGCCTGTGGCGAGGAGCTCCGAGGCAGAGTGCGTATAGAAGTCGGCTCGCGGGTCTGGGTCCGTGGATACCCCTGCAACACCCTGAGGATCAGTGGCGGAGATCGGGGTGGCTACGTTTGGTGCAGTGTCTCCCGGGCGCGGCGCAGTACCCGTTACCTGTACGAACGAGGTGAAGCGGACGAGCACCGTTGCACCGGCGGCGTCGGTACCGCTGATGACCAGGCCGATCTCACGCGCATCAACGGGGATTTCGGTTGTGCCGATAAAGAAGCCACGAACGTTGTCAATTGCCCACGTGAACGGGAGCGGCGTCGCAGCGGCGATCGGAGTGCAGCCATCAGTGGTGATGTCAAAGATTTCACCCTTTAGCGTCCACGAAGGTGACCCGATCGGGAAGCTCGCGCTATCAACGAGGCCAAGGATCAGTCGGTTTGCACCAGGGGCGAGATCGCTATTTGCCAGCAACGGGAGCGGTCCAGATGAACTCGCCTGTCCGGCGGCTGGCCACGCGTCGGTGCAACCGTTTCTCGTGATGCCCCCTGCGCTTGCACTGGGGGTAGCTGTGGCACCACCGCACGCAACCAAAGCGAAACAGAGCGTAGCGAGTACGGCGGCACGCAGGTAACTCTTCATGCTTCCACTCTATCCCACGTTTCTGAGGCTCGGCGTACCATCTACCTATGAAGAGTTTCCGCTCGGCCCTCCGGCTCCTGCTCGGCGCCACGATTGGTCTCGTGGTGATCGGCGTGATCGTTCGCGCGACGGACTCGGGGATGGGATGCCCAGATTGGCCGCTCTGCTACGGGCAGATCATTCCGCCAACCACTGACTCTGGCGACGTCATTGCCTATAAGGCATGGCTGGAGTGGATCCACCGCACCATTGCGGCGGTGATCGGCCTGATCGCCCTGTCGGTGGTCTTCCTTGCATTGCGGAATCTCAAGGGGCGCCGCTCGCTGCAGGGGGCTTCAATCGCCCTCCTCGCGCTCGTTCTCTTCCAGGCCTGGCTCGGACGCCAAACGGTCCTTGAGTCGAACTCGGGGGAGTCAGTAACCGCCCACCTCGCCACGGCGATGGCATTCGTTGGGCTCCAGGTCTGGGTGCTTGCCAGGAGCGGCTACGCCGAGACGCTCGCCGGTATCCGCCGTGCGAGCGGGAGCGTCGTGGCACCGATCATTGCCGCCGGCGCGATCTACTCACTCCTGCTCTTCGGCTCCCACGTCACAGGCACGGACACCGGCCTCCTCTACCCAGATTGGCCACTGATGGGTGGCACCCTCTTCCCGCCGGCCACCGAGCTCTCGACGCCAATGATCCTGCACCGCTACGCGACCGCGATCGTTGCACTCATCCTCATCTCGGCCCTCTGGATCGTTCGTCGCGAGAAGGGGAGTCCGGCCCGCGTTCGTCAGCTGCTCACGTATGCCGTAGCGGTCTTCGCCGTGCAGTGCGTGATCGGCGCCATCCAGATCTTCACCAAGCTCGCTCCATGGACGCAGACGCTCCACGTCGCGCTTGCAACCTTCATCTGGATCCTCACCGTGGGTGCGGCCTCCATTGCGCTCCTCGAAGGGCGCGCTGCAGGCGGCTCCACTCCGGGTGGATCAAAGCGCAAAGCACAATCTCGCCGCGAGACGCTCTCCGCCTATGTTGCGCTGACCAAGCCACGTATCGTTGAGCTCCTCCTGATTACGACCGTGCCAGCAATGCTGCTCGCAGCCCATGGATTCCCACCACTCACGCTGATCGCCGCGACGCTTGTTGGCGGCACCCTCAGCGCGGCCAGTGCCAACGTCTTCAACTGCATCGTTGACGCCGATATCGACGCGCAGATGGCACGCACCGCTGCGCGCCCGCTCGTAACCGGTCGCATCAGTGTTGGGTCGGCACTCCTCTTCGCGAGCACGCTCGGCGTTGCAAGCTTCATCTTCCTGGCGCTCACCACGACGATCATGGCCGCCTTTATCTCGCTGCTCGCCATCGCCTTCTACGTGCTGATCTATACGCTGATCTTGAAGCGCTCAACACCGCAGAACATCGTTATTGGTGGAGCAGCAGGTGCCCTTCCACCCGTGATCGGCTGGGCCGCCGTAACGGGCGACATCTCGCTGGTGCCGATCCTCCTCTTCGGGCTCGTTTTCTATTGGACGCCGCCACACTTCTGGGCGTTGGCCCTGCGCATTGGTCCCGACTACGCCGCCGCTGGGGTGCCGATGCTCCCCGTTACTGCTGGCCCGGCCGAAACGGCGCGACAGATCTGGCTCTATACGATCCTTCTGGTCGCCATGAGCCTGATGCTCTGGGCGGTTGCAGGAATGGGTCTCGTCTATCTCGCCGTCGCCGTCATCGGCGGGGGAATCTTCCTACTGCGTGCCTGGCGCCTGCGCAGCGATGTGCTCGGCGATGGACTGTTGCGTGGTGCAACGCGCCTCTACCGTTTCTCGATCAGCTATCTCACGCTCATCTTCGCCGCGATCGCGATCGACGCGCTTCTCCCGCGATAAAGGCGAGGCGCTAGCGCCGATCCGCCGCCGCAGCCTGTCGCTTCGCGCGACCGCCGCGATCGAGTCTGCCGAGCCAGAACTGCACCTGTGGGCCGATGGTGAAGGCAAACCAGATCGTGCCGAAGCCGAAGGTGCCGCCAAGCACGATCCCCAGAACGCCAACGACGACCTCGATGGCGGTGCGCATCTTCCAGATCGCCTGCCCGGTGCGGTGATGGAGTCCGGTCATGAGGCCGTCGCGCGGCCCTGGGCCGTTGCCGCTGCCGATGTAGATGCCTGAGCCGATACCGACCACTGCCGTGCCAGCAATCGCTAGTGCACCAGCGAGCAGTGGCTGCGCGGCAATCTCTGCTGCGGAAGGAACGCCGAGGTAGGCGAGGAGAGCAAGTTCCACATTCATCACCCAGCCGATGACCACGATGTTGCTGAGGGTGCCAAGGCCAGGTCGCTGGCGGAGCGGAATCCAGAGCAACAACACGAAGATGCCGCTCAGCTGCGCGGCGGTGCCGATCTGAATGCCGAGCTGCTTACTGAGGCCCTGATGCAAGATTTCCCACGACGGGAGGCCAACACCTGCGGCGAGCATCATGACGAGACCCGTGGCAAAGACCGCCTGGCCGGCGATGGATTGCGGGAAGCGCTTCAGCGCATCGGCGGTGATCGCCTGTGAGAGCCAATTGCTGCGCGGTGTGCTCATGCGTCTCCCCCTTACTGCGGCGTGGCTGCCGCGCGGCGTAGGCGGTCCGCAATTGCCGAACCGAGGCCGCCCTCAGGATAGGGGGCGGCGATGATTTTTGCGGCGGGTACTCCACTGCTGATCAGTACAGCCTCAAGTTCATGCAGGCGTTCAAAGAGTTGGGCGGCAGCGGCAACAGGATCCAGCAACTCTGAGAGGGCAACGCTCAGATGAACGGTGGCCCCCGCAGCTATGGCAAGCGCTTCGAGTTGCGTGAGGCTCGCACGATCTGGGGCGATCAGCGCGCACTCCGTGACGCCAGCAGGGAACCCCGTCGCTGCCAAGGTGAGCGGGACGATCGGCGCATAGTGGGACTCGGTCATACCTGGCGCCTGCAGTGGCACGCCGGGGCGCGCCGTTGGCGCCGCAGCGACAATGCCACCGTGATCGACGAGCACCCGTGTGAGATCTTCAAGAGGGATGCCGCCGTGTCGCAGGAGGCGCGCAGCTCCATCACCGTCAAGGGCGACGACGCTGGACTCAACGCCGATCTCCGTCGCCTCGCCAAGCAGCACGGCGTCAATGCGCCCATCAAGCTGCTCGAGCACATGATCGGCGGTGGTGGGAGAGAGGCGTCCGAAGCGATTGGCACTTGGCGCAGCGATCGGCGTTCCGGCAGCGCGAATGAGGGCGAGCGCCGTTTCGTGTCGCGGCAGGCGCACACCGACCGTCTCGAGCCCAGCGCGGACCAGTCCAGGAACCTCGGGTCGCGCCGCGGCAACGATCGTCAGTGCACCTGGCCAGAAAGCATCCGCAAGGAGGGCGATACGCGGATCGGCGAGGGCGTGCTCAGTGAAGAGGCGAGAAAGGTCGGCACGATCGGCAATGTGCACGATCAGTGGATCAAAGGTTGGACGCCCCTTTGCCTCAAAGATCCGGGCAACCGCTGGGGCATCGAAGGCGTTCGCTCCGAGTCCGTACACGGTTTCGGTGGGGAAGGCGACAAGTCCACCTGCGCGAATGATTGCTGCGGCGCGCGGCATCGATTCCGCAGCGGAGTTTGTGGTGCGTGCGCGCAAGCGTTCGGTGATCACGCTGGTCGTGCCAGATCAATCATCAGCGCGGCGTGATCAGACGGCGATTCGCCCTTGCGCCCGTCGCGGTCCACGCTGCTCGTCAGGATCGCACCGGCGCGGGGGTCTACAAGAAGGTGGTCGATGCGCATCCCCCAGCCCCGATGAAAAGCGCCGCCGCGATAGTCCCACCAGGTGAATGGGGCGCGCTCACCACTGGCGGCGACCGCCTGCGCGGCATCGAGCAGCCCGAGGTCAACGATGGCGCTCCAAGCGTCGCGCTCTTGCGGGGTGACATGCGTTGCGTCAACCAGTGCGGCTGGGTCCCACACGTCGGCATCGGTTGGGGCCACATTGAAGTCGCCACCAAGAACGAGTGGTGCACTTTCGGCGATACGCTCCGCCGACCATGCCCGCAGGGCGCCGTACCAGTGCAGCTTGGCGTGGAAGTGCGGCGCGTCCACCTCGCGTCCATTCGGCGCGTAGACCGAGGCAACACGTAGGCCCCCGCAAACGGCGCTAATCAGACGCGGCTCACTGAGCAGGTCGGGGAGCGACTCGTCGTGGTTCTTCGGGGCGTAGTCGGCAATGCTCTCGTGCACATCGGTCAGCCCATGTCGCGACGCGATCAGTACCCCGTTGCGTCCGCCAGCGCCGAGGGCGGCGACCTCATACGATCGCGTTGAGAAGAGCCCCTCGGGAATCTGGGAAGGGTCACACTTCGTCTCTTGCAGCAGCACGACGTCTGGCTGTGCGGCGTCGAGCCAGGCGGCAACTCGCTCCGCGCGGGCGCGAAGGCCGTTGACGTTCCAGGTGGCGATACGAAGGGTGCGTGCGGTCATGGGTGCCCCAGGTGTTAGGAGCGAGGCCCGCGCAAGATCGCGCCGATGATTCCCGC